>CAVBMG010000082.1:0-14594 GCA_963596435.1 Agathobacter sp. | reverse complement strand
GCAATTCATTCAAAAATTCATCATTTTAGTCTTGACTTTTAATAGTTAGACTTTCATTACTTTTCATTGTAAATGTTGGAGTAGGAATAGTCTTACCTTTTACAGTGTACTTTCCAAGGTTATAAGTTACACCATCATTAATAACTGTTACATCATATTCGCCTGTTGCTGTTGATGCAAGAACCGTAAATATAAAATGATTATTATACCTCGTTACTTTGACTGCTGTTCCATTCAATGCCACTGTAAAATCCGATGCATATTTTATTCCTTCTGCGGTAACATCAACTTTAGCCGTTTTACCTTCTTCACTCTCAGTTGCAGTCATAGTAAATGTCTGTACTGGTACCGGCTTTGCCTTTACAGAAAAGATTCCCAAATCATAACTGACTGCATTATTTCTGACAACAACTGGGTAATCACCCACCTCCATTGATGCAGGAACTGTAAAGGTAAAGAAATCTGTATATTTCACCGTCTTCATCTCTGTTCCATCAAAAGTCAATAGAAAATCCTCTGCATAGGTCATATTCTTTACTGGAACTGTTACTTTCACTGAAGTGCCTTTTTCTGTTTCCGTAATGTCCATAGTTCCCATTTCAGGAGTCGGTACTTCCTTTTCCTTTACTGTAAAATATCCTAAACTATACGTTCTCTTGTCATTAGTCACTTGTACTTCAAAGTTTCCGACTTCCATAGTTGAAGGAACAGTAAAACAGATTTTTTCATTATATTTGGATACTTTGAGAGTTATACCATTCATAACAACTGCAAAATCCGATTGATATTCCATATTACTTACAGGAACTGTGACTTTTGTATTTGTTCCAACTATGCTCTCGGTTACATCCATAGTACCAAATTCCGGTATTTTGGCATTTACAATAAATTCACCTAAGTAGTGTTTTTGTCCCCCATTGGTGATGACTACATCATAGCTCTTTACACCAAGGGATGACGGTACTTTAAATTCAAAATAGTCAACTTCTTTGCTACCTACAGTTACTTTCTTACCGCCAAGTGCTACACCGAAATCTTTTTGATAGTTTAATTTACTTACAGGAACCCGTACTGTTACGGCTGTTCCTTTTACTGTAGCATTTGGAGTCATAGTACCATACTCTGCTGCCGATTCTATTGTAAAATGACCTATTGTTCTGGTTTCACCGCTGTTTACAACTTTTACTTCATATTTTCCAAATAATTTAGCTGATGGCACTTTAAATTCAAAATAAAAACTTTCTTTAGAAATTACACTTACTTCTTCTCCATCAAAGAACACTTTAAAATCATCAGCATATGCAATTCCGGCGGCTTCATCAGATGTAACCTTTACTGTAACATCCTCTCCTTCTTTACAATTTCTTGGACTCATAGTAAGCCCACCCAGTTTATCCAGTTCTCCAATTATTGTGTCTGCAAGATTCTTTAATAATATATTGTAATCTCCATTGATATCAGCCATAATACCACCCTGATCAGATGATACATAATTAGCATATGCATCAAATAAAGAATTAGCCGTTACCATTGACATTACAATGCCGGCATTATTTACAGCTGCTACAGCCTGCTCCTCTGAAGTATATCCATAGTTATTATTAATTTTAGTAGCTGCATCAGTGAAAAATATACAATATTTCACCGCATCAGAACGAAATCCTCCAGAAAGCATCATTCCAATTCCATCTAATAATGTTTCTTCTTCATCTCCACCACCAATAGCTTCTACATCTGTAAGATAAGAAGAAGCTAAGTCTGATGCTGAATACCAGTCTGATGAGGTTGTCATTTCTTCTGTTTGTGTATAAGTCATATCTCTATAAATAACAAACTTCACTCTTACATCTACATCTTCTTTGGCTATAAGATTTATAAAATTTGTTATATTAGATTTTACACTGCTAATACATCCACCCATAGATCCAGTCGCATCTATAACAAACGCTACATCTGCTTTTCACTCAACATATAAATCAGCCGCCCTGACAGGAAACGAAACTGCTCCTACTGCTATTGCTAAAGACAAAATGATTGCCAGAATCTTACCTGAAAATATCCATTTTCTCATAAACTGCCTCCATGCTCACTTCTATTGAAAAAGGAGCTATCATCTGATAGCCCCTTTTCACTTCATGGTAACTGTATCTTTTAACAGTTAAACACTCCTAACCGTAATTAACCTAACAGACTCAGGACACCCTGATTGCTCTGATTAGACTGTGCTAACATAGACTGACCAGCCTGTGACAGAATATTTGCATTAGAGTACTTAACCATCTCTGTAGCCATATCTGTATCACGGATCTGGCTCTCTGCGGATGTTGTATTCTCAACAATGTTATCCAGGTTATTGATAGTATGCTCTAATCTGTTCTGAACTGCACCAAGAGCAGAACGCTGTGTGGATACCTTCTGAATAGCTTCTGCTATTGTATCAACTGCCCCATCTGCATTAGTAGAATCAGTACCATCGACCTTTAAGCCATTAATACCAAGACTCTTGGCAGACATAGCATCAATCTTAATACCAATCTTGTTAGCAGAAGAAGTATCAGCACCTACCTGGAATTTAATATTCAATGCTGCTGTCTGATCCTGGTTAGCTTTAACTACATCATTGTCAACATCTATTGTAGTCTCATTGCCTAATGCATCATATACCTTCTTCGCATCGGCATTGACCTTTGCATCACCATTATCATCTGCTGTTACATAGCTTGACAATGCATTTGCAGAAATCTTATTGCCATCTTTATCATAATATGCTGCAGTCTCTTTTGTACTCTTTGCTGCTGTTGCAGAAGTTGCTGTTACTGTTGCATGATCTCCTGCATCCGCGCCACCTTTTGCCGTAATGGTAGCAATAACAGTGCCGTCTGCATTCTGAATATTGAATGAATCATCAGCAGTTGTTACAACACTGAACTGACTCTTTGCATCACCATTCAATGATACAGAATAAGTATCTGTAGTAATCATATTGATTGTCAGTCCCTGACTCTTTAATGCTTTTGCAAGTGCATTCTGCTCAGATGTTGTACCATTAGTTGTAAAATCTACATCCGCTGACAAAGAAGTAGCTGTATCAGTTGCCATTTTAGCTTCAGCTGCTGTATCTGACTCCCATTTTCCATAGCTGTAAGAATAGCCTTTTGTTGCGGATTCATCACCCTTTAACAGATAGATTTCATTGAACTTGGTTGTCTCTGATACTCTGTCGATTTCTGTTACAAGCTGGTTTACTTCGTCCTGGATATAAGAACGGTCTGTTTCAGACTGTGTACCATTGGAAGCCTGAACTGCCAGCTCATTCATTCTCTGTAACATATCTGTAACTTCAGCAAGAGCACCTTCAGCAGTCTGTACTGCACTGATACCATCTTCAGCATTGGAGGAAGCCTGTGTTAAACCACGGATCTGTTTTCTCATCTTTTCACTGATGGAAAGTCCTGCTGCATCATCTGCTGCACGGTTGATCTTATAACCAGAAGAGAGCTTCTCTGTAGACTTGGATAATGTACCCTGTGTGATGCCTAACATTCTGTTAGAATTCATTGCCTGTAAATTGTGTTGTACTACCATAATTTTACCTCCATGTGTTAACTGAGGTCTGGCGAAACCGCCCGACTTCAATTTGCTGTCGCGGTAAAAATCCGTTTTACCGCCTGTTCTTTGTTCCCTTATTCAGTTGTCAGGAACTTTGGTGAGTATCCAAACTTCCTATTTATAATATCCGAAAGTCAACTGCCAATAGTCTGCGCGCGCTCACTCCCATCGCGTCAACCTCCGGCTATTATCTCAGTATTTGCGAATTTGTATGAAATACAAATTTGCCGCAGAAAAAATCTATTTATAGATTTTTTCTGTTGCTGCCCGTTTCTCTATCGCACGTCCTCTTGCAATATTGATTTCCTTGGGTGCATCGATCATGATGTGTGCCTGGTTCTTCATTCCACCAAGGAATGTAATCTTCACATCCTTGCCCACCATGATATATTCATCTTTCTGTACGGATAATCTAAGCAAATCCGTTCCTCCTCTCTAACTCTGCGATAATCACTTATCTGTTTCCTTGTCTCATTGAAATACTTATTGTATTTTCTATGCTTCCTTGCGGCGCTGGGAGAATATGTATCATCCTGTTTGAATACATATATGCAACAGTTTGTATATTCTGTTGCATTCATACTTTATTTGTAATATTCTATTCGTAAGATGTAATATTCTTACATCTATGCTAAAGGCTGAAGGAGCAGCCATTCGTATTTAGGGAAATATGAACAATCAAGGAGGAGTATATGAATACAACAGAACCTATCAGAGACAGCGAGTCATTAAAGAAATTCAGGGATTATTACAAGACGCAAAAGCCCAATCCGCGTAATTACGCCCTGGTAGTACTGGGATTGAACACCGCACTGAGAATCAGCGACATTTTGAATCTGACTTATGCTATGGTCTATCATAACGGAGAAGTGAGAAAACACATTGTTGTAAAGGAACGTAAGACAGGTAAATTAAATCATATTCTTTTGAATCAGGAGATACGAAAGGCTCTGCAATTCTATCATTCTTATCTAATCAGCTCTTCATCCCATAGTGAGGGCAACATATACCTTTTTCCAAGTCCGCGTAACAAAAACCAGCATTTGTCCCGTTATCAGGCGCACCGCATTATTCATGCCATAACACAGGCTGTTCCTGTAGAGGGACACATCAGCTGCCATTCACTTCGCAAAACCTTTGGCTATCATGCATGGAAGCAGGGAGCTGATCCAGTTGTGATTATGCTGATATATAACCATTCTTCTTTTTCTATTACCAAACGTTATCTATGCATTGAACAGGATGACAAAGACGATATATACAGGAATATCCTATTATAAATAAGAAATGACAGCATATATTTCTTTTTACTGTGGTCTTTTTGGATCATGGTCTTTTTGACGTGCTACACAATAATAATATTTTAAAAAATTCTTGTGTTTTTGTAGAAATAAGTCTAAAGTTTAAATCAGATATGCCGATATATAAAGTGTAAGCAAAGGATGCAACAGAATATACAAACTGTTGCATCCTTCTTTTATTACTATTATATTCATTTGAAACGCTCTTTACTCTAACACATTTTTCAAAAATATGCTATGCTTAGAATATCTTTTACGATTAGGAGATTTTACCATATGAAAGAACAATTATACACAATCCCATTAAATGATGCCTTTTCAGCAGATGATGAGTGTCCTTTCTGCTTCATTGAGCAAAAGGTTGAACAGGACTTGCTGGACTTTACGCTGGGTTCGGGTTCTTCTTATATGGAGAGCGATATTCGTGATATGACGGACAAGGCTGGTTTCTGCCGGTATCATTTTCAGAAGATGTTCCAGTATGGCAATACACTTGGTAATGCCTGGATTTTAAAGACGCATTTTCGCAAAATGAATCAGGAGCTGGATCAGGAGATCAAACGCTTCAAACCGGCTAAGATTTCTTTCCTGGATCGTATGAAAAAGTCAAAGGAAGTCAACAATACCATGACTGCATGGACTTATGCCAAACAGGAATCCTGCTACATCTGCAACCAGTACAAGGATACCTATGCCAGATATATGGATACTTTCTTCTTTATGTATAAGAAGGATGAAGCTTTTCGGAAGCGTTTTGAAGAGAGTAAGGGATTTTGTCTGGTTCACTTCGGTGATTTGTGTCAGGCGGCATGCGAAACACTTTCTGATAAACAGAAGGAAGAATTCTTCCCTGTGCTTTTCCGCCTGATGAAAGAAAATATGGAACGCGTAGGGGAAGATGTAAGCTGGCTTGTGGAGAAATTCGACTATAAGAATCAGGATGCTGACTGGAAGAATTCCAAAGATGCTGTGCAGAGAGGTATGCAGAAGTTAAAAGGCGGCTACCCCGCAGCCCCCGTTTATCAACAGAAGAAATAATCAAAAAAAACATGCGAATCCGCATGTTTTTTTACTAGAATAATGTATTTGTTATTGGTGAATCAAGCATATCTTCCTTCGCAGGCAGGTCTGTTCCGCGCACTAATGTCTTAACCAGTTCGATATAATTCCTGATTTCCTTATATACAGTCTCAGGCTCAACCTGAGTCTTCATCATCTTATCACGCTGCACACCTTCTATTGTATAGCGGATCATTCTCTTGATACGGTCTCTGTGTGCTTTCTCCGATATACCTTCAATCTCTGCGTTCCGCAAGATACCGTCCATCTTCTCTTTCAGAATCTTGCGGTCTGACTGGGTCTGCTCCAGTATCTCCTCGTCTGTCTCTCTTGCTGACTCCTGCAGGAACAGATTCATATACGGATAGCTCTTGCTGACCCGCATCTTGGTATATTCCATCTGACGCACCACTTCAAAATAATCCTTCTCCTGTGCATCCATGACGGTAGACAATTCCAATATCATATATTTCACACTGTAGCCATATACAAATGTATACAATCCTGCCTTTGAACCAAAATAATGGAACCATAATCCCTTGCTTACGTCCACTGCCTTCACCATGTCGTCAGTACTTGCATGCTTATATCCATTCTTGGCAAATACCTCTAATGCGCCATTTATCATACGGTCCTGCTTTTCTCTGGACAAATCAAAGAATTTCTCGTTCATGTATACATTCCTCCTGCTGCATCCTTGCGGTTGACTTACGTAGTCGATTCTATATTAACATAATATATGGGATAATTCAAGGTTATTAAAGCATTCTAAAATTTTACATATTCACTTTTCATTTTCATAAAATAGTATTAAAATGTATATAATATATAATCCCCTTACAGAAAGGAGCATACATTATGGCTAAGAAATTCGGCAAGTTAGTTTTACTTAGTGCGCTCGCCGGTGCCGCAGCAGCAGGAACTTATTATTGTCTTCAGAAGAAACAGGATGACCCATTAAAGGACATCGATGCTGCAGATGATTTTGATGATTTTGATGATGACTTTGACGATGAGGATGAGACTCCTGGCGAAGCTCATTCCAACAAGAATCGTTCCTATGTATCTTTGGATCTTGATAATGCCAAAGAAATCATTGGTGAAAAGGTAATTGAAACAATTGATAAGACAAAGGAAAAAATCGAGAATTTCAATGTATCTGAGAAACTGGATAAGGCAAAAGAAATCATTGAAGAAATGACACAGCCTGCCGCTGAATCAGAAGATTCCAAGGAAGAACCCGCACCTAAGAAAACCGAGAGTGAAAAAAGCGCTGACAACGCTTCTTCCATTTCCATCGCATATGCAGATGATGAAGACGAAGCTTCCAGCGAAGAATTCTTTGATGACGAAGACGAAGAACCAGAAGATAAATAAAAAAGAACTGGAGAGTTCCTATGAAAAAAGGAATTTCTCCAGTTCTTTTACATTAGTAAAATAGTAATCACTATTCTGTTTCATAAAGGTACGTATCTCGACAATATCATTTGCCCAGCCTGCGCCAATAAACGGCACACCCACACTTCTTGCCATATCATAACCCGGTTTAAGGTCATCAATCATGACCATCTCCTGTGGCTGCAATCCGTATTTCTCCATAATCTGCTCCAGCGCATATGGCGCCGGTTTACGCTGCTGTGGTTCACACTCCCAGCCAAATATCATATCAGGTTCTGGCAGATCATTTGCCTTATAATCTCTCCTGATATTGAAATCATAGGAATGGGAGACTACGCAAATGTAGCCTCCTTCTTCCTTATGTCTTGTAATGATTTCACGCATCCCCGGATATGCCTTTGGAATATGATTCTCTACGTATTTTCTCCAGCATTCTACTTCCACATCCAGCTCAGCATCTGTAAGCTGATATCTTCTCTGACACATCTCGATAAAGCCGGGATCAAAATTCTCCTTGAAATATTCTTCCAGAGTAATCTGCTGCACACCGGGTCTTAATATCTTCAATGCCTCCAGAAAAGCCGGATAATGAATACTGGCAGTGCTGTCTACTACTGTATCGTCATGGTCTAACACAAGACATTTATATCTCATAAGCTTTTATCCCTTATTTCTTCGGTAATACGAAAGAGCTCTTTAAGGATACAATACGGTTAAATACCAGTGCATCCGGCTTGCTGTCCTTATAATCTACATTGAAGAAGCCCTGTCTTACGAACTGGAAACTGTCATAAGGCTTTGCATCTTTTAATGCAGGCTCCAAATAGCACTCTTTCAATACAGTAAGAGAATTTGGATTCAGGTTCAGGGAACCATCTTCGTTATATACGCCTTTTTCCTCATCAATAATGTTCTCATAGAGACGTACTTCTGCCTTGACTGCATAAGGAGCCGGTACCCAGTGAATAGTTCCCTTTACCTTTCTGCCTGTAAAGCCGCTGCCCTGCTTCGTCTCAGGATCATACGTACAATGTACAACTGTGACCTTGCCGTTCTCATCCTTCTCAAAGCCTGTACATTTTACAAAATATGCGCTCATCAGACGTACTTCATTGCCTGGGAAGAGTCTGAAATACTTCTTGGGAGGTTCTTCCATAAAGTCATCTCTGTCGATATAGAGTTCACGGCAGAATGGAACCTGTCTGGTGCCAAGTTCTTCGTTCTCCAGGTTATTGGCAACTTCCAGATACTCAACTTCTCCTTCCGGATAGTTATCGATCACTAACTTCACAGGATCAAGTGCTGCCATCATTCTGGGCTTCTTTAACTTCAGATCCTCACGGATGCAGTACTCTAACATTGCATAATCAGAAGAAGAATTTGCCTTGCTGATACCACCAAGTTCTACGAATTTCTTGATGGATTCAGGTGTGAAGCCTCTTCTTCTGAGGGCTGCGATAGATACCAGTCTTGGATCATCCCATCCGTCAACAATGCCCTGTTCAACCAGCTTCTTAATATATCTCTTACCTGTTACCACGTTAGTCAGATATAACTTGGCAAATTCGATCTGCTTAGGTGGATGTGGGTATTCCAGCTCTGTTACGACCCAGTTATAGAGAGGTCTGTGGTCCTCGAATTCCAGTGTACAGATAGAATGTGTGATACCCTCAATCGCATCTTCAATAGGATGTGCAAAATCGTACATCGGATAAATGCACCACTTATCACCTGTTCTGTGATGTGTCATATGTGCCACACGGTAAATGACAGGATCTCTCATGTTCATGTTAGGAGATGCCATGTCGATTCTTGCACGCAGTACCTTCTCGCCATCTGCGAATTTACCATTCTTCATATCTTCAAAAAGTGCAAGGTTCTCTTCTACGCTTCTGTTGCTGGATGGATCTTCCTTACCCGGCTCTGTCAGTGTACCACGGTATTCACGGATCTCATCTGCTGTCAGATCGGATACATATGCCTTACCCTTCTTGATCAGCTTCACTGCACCTTCATACATCTGGTCAAAATAATCAGATGCAAAGAACAGTCTGTCTTCCCAGTCTGCACCAAGCCATGCGATATCAGCTTTGATAGATTCAACGAATTCTACCTTCTCCTTTGTAGGATTGGTATCATCAAAACGCATATTGAACTTACCGCCATATTCCTTGGCAAGTCCATAATTCAAAATAATACTCTTTGCATGTCCGATATGCAGATATCCGTTTGGTTCCGGTGGGAATCTGGTGTGAACCGTGTCATATACACCCTCTGCAAGGTCCTTATCTATAATCTGTTCAATAAAGTTCTTGGAAACGACTTCTTTTTCCTGACTTTCTGCTTCCACATTCTTATCTAATTCACTCATAAGCTCCTCCTGATCGTTTCGTAAGTCTTTGCCATGTCGCCGCCCTTACCACAAGCTGCATGGCTCTGAATAGTTACAGTTTATCACAGGATTGTGCAAGAATAAAGTCTTTTCTTGTGTACAAATAAACTTACTCGACACCTTTGAGTGCGTCTACCATACAGATGGTCTTGACTTTACCGGAAAGCATATAATTAACACCTGTAGAGGTAATCCAAGTGCCAATGATGGAATACAGATAAGACGCCAGATATACAACAGTCGGCATGTCATTGTCCTCGGACATGGTCTGCATCATAATATCAATGAATTGATAACCAAGAATTAATCCTGCAATGATTCCAATTATGGTAATCCAGTTGTTCTGCTGCCGCAGGATTCTTCGTATTCTTCCTGAGGAAAAGCCGAGCACCTTCAGCGTGGCAACTTCTCTTGTCTTTTCCAGGAAAGAAAGCACACCCATATTATAAAGAACAATGATTCCAAGAAGTACTGCTGCAACGATCAGAATACCTACCATCAGATTCATCATTTCCATGTTCTTATCCAGATCAATCTTTAACTGTTCGATGCTGATGACACCGGAAATGTCATCGCTGTCTTTTACATACTGTGGAATGGTCATATTAGTATAGAAAGAAGTAGGGCTAAAATCATACTGCAATGATTCATACTCTTCCCTCGACAATGTAATGCCCTGCCCCGTAGGCGTACGATACAGTGCTGTGATTCTGCTTCTCTGCCATTCCTTCTCGCCTACAATATGCCATTCAATAAAATCTCCCTGTTTAAGTCCTAACACCTGTGCCATTTTCACAGACATGGAGATTCCCTGCTGTGGCAGATTTATCTCTTCACCATCTGCATTCTGAAAGTGCAGATAGTTACCTTCGTCCAATATTGTGATGCCGCCTTTTTTTACCAGAGAATCCGTTCTGAATTCACAGCTTCTCTCCTGCACCAGTTGCCCCTTGTACTGCTGCTTATACTGTCTTTTCTCCAGATTGGAGACCTGCTGCCCGAATATTACTTTGTACTGTCCTGTCACCAGTTCTCCATATTGCCACACTGCAATCTCTTTTACACAGTCGCTACAGCCAAAAGCACACAAAAGCAGCATCGTACAGCCCGCTACACCGGCAATACCCATAAGGCTTCTGGCTTTATTACGAAGTACATCCCTGACATTCCACTGTGTAGAGAAGTTCAAAGACAGCCACATACGGCTCTTCTCCAGCATGGAGTGTCTGATATTCTTAGGCGCCGCCGGTTTTAATGTAATGGCAGGCATATCCTTCAATTCCTTACGGCATGCAAGGAAGCTGACCAGTGTTGAGACCAGAATTGCCAGTATAATTGCATAATAGGTCTTTGCTGACATCTGTGTCACCCAATTGGGCAGGATATAATAAGCACTCATACTTGGCAGAAAAAGCAGTGGCAGATACAAATACCCCAGTATCGCCCCCACAATACTTCCCAGAGAACTGATTACAATACCATAAGACATATAATGCCAGGTAATCTTCCTCTTGCTGAATCCCAATGCTTTGAGTGTACCGATCTGGATTCTCTGATTAGAAGTCATACGTGTCATAGTGGTAACAATTCCCATGACAGCAATCAACAGAAATACTGCCGAGAACATGATTCCCATTTCTTCATGCTGTGACTGTTCTGACGCAATGGCTTCAATTCCACCGTTCTGTTTTCTGTCCAGTACGACGATATTCTGCCGGTTCAGAGTGTCTTTTACCAGTTCCTTAAACTCCATGGATTCCTCTGAGGTCTCTCCTGCATTGGTCTGCTTTATTACCACGTAGTTGTAATACAACTGTTCCTGTATCGGATATTCCTTGGAAGAAAGATAAGCATATCCATATGTACCATAGGTGGGCATCATGCTGTCGCTATCCAGTGAGTAGAAAATATATTCTGGATGGATGATAATACCTCGAATCTGCTCTGTGAACAGAATACCCTCATATTCAAAACGGACATAATCTCCTACCTGAAGATTCCACGTTTTAGCAAACAGCTCTTCCAGCCATACGCCTTCCTTGTCAACATCGAAGGCTTCTCCTTCTTTTACATAAGGGAAAGAACTGTTCATACTTTCTACAAAGTTAAACTCCATAGTAGGTTCTTCCCCATCCCCTACCTTGGCTTTGCCATCCAGTACCAGCTTGCGGTCAACAGATGCAATCTGTGGCAGTGCTTCCAGTCGTTTCACCTCATCCGTACTGAATGAAGTACCCATAACCCAGTTATCAGCCAGATTGGTCTCTTCATAATACTGTGCTGTAGATACCCCGATTCCTGTACTCTCCGCATCTATTCCCGCGAAAACGAACAGACCAAGAAAAGCCATCAAAAAGATGGAAATGAACTGCGTACGATTCTGCCACAAATCTCTTAAAAGCTTTCTTTTCAGCATTACCAGCTCACCTCACTTGCATCCTTTGGATGTTCATTGATCGTAACAGACTCAATGCCACCGTTCTTTACGCGGATGACCTTATCTGCAATATCTGCAAAAAAGCTGTTATGTGTGACCATGACAACTGTTTTCTTCTTTTCACGGCTCATTCTCACCAGCAATTCCAATACATCCCGTCCTGTGTTGGTATCCAGCGCACCCGTCGGCTCATCACACAGCAAAAGCTTGGGATTCTTGGCAATGGCTCTGGCTATGGATGTTCTCTGCTGCTCACCACCTGACATCTGTGCCGGGAACTGATGCATATGATCTCCAAGTCCTACGGACTCCAATGCTTCCTTCGGGTCCATCGTATCGTTCACAATATCTCTCATAAGTGCTACATTCTCATATGCAGTTAATGTAGGAATCAGATTGTAGAACTGGAAAACTACTGCAACATTTCTCGCACGATATCCGGTCAGCTGATTATCATTGTACTGGCTGATGTCCTCTCCACAGGAAATAATGCTTCCAGAGGATGCCACATCCATACCGCCCAACAGATTCAGCAAAGTACTCTTACCCGCACCACTTGGACCCAGGATGACTACCATTTCTCCCTGTTCAATCGTGAAGCTGGCGTCCTTCAATGCATAAAACACTCTATCCGCAGTGCCATACTGCTTCGTTACCTTATCAAATTCAATAAAAGCTCCCATCTAATAATCACCATACCTTTCAGTAACCTGCAAACTATTTCGCCTGCGCGCTCTTGCCTACATTTGCATCCGTCATGGCATCGGTAATTACCTGTTCTCCCTGGCTCAGTCCTTCGAGAACTTCTGTAGTATCAGCACTTGCAATACCACAGGTCAGATATCTCTTCTCAATCACATCATTAGACAACAGATAACAGTAATCTCCCTCATCATCCGTATATAAAGCATCATTAGGAATCACAATTGTGCTGTCACTTTCCCCTGTCTCAATGACAGCATCCACGTCTGTTCCCAGATAAATCTTATCATCCGGGTTCTCAATATGTATCTCTACCTGTAATTTGGCTTTGTTCTGTGAATCCAGCACGGTTTCCTTACGTATCTTGGATACGGTTCCCTCATAGGTATTGCCTGCGGCTTCAATAGATGCCTTCTGACCAACTTCCACCTGTCCCATTTCATAGCTGGTTACTTCAACGACAGCCATTACATGTTCCATGTCTTTTATGGTAAAAAGCCGTGTTCCTTCTGCCACGTAAGCGCCCTCTTCTACATTGATCTCACTCACTACGCCTGTAACATCTGCTGTTACACCCTCTGCTGCCTTCGCTGCATCTTCCTCATTCCAGGTCACAGCAGTATTGGCAAGTTCAGCATTGGCGGCAAGCTGTGCCAGCTGGGAACCATTCATGGCAGCATGCTTCGTTGTCTGCATCTCCTGCTGTAGCTGTGCTCTCTGCGTAGCCAGTTCATTCAGATAATATTGTGCTTCGTTGAAATATCTGTTCTCTATAGGCTTGGCTCCACTATCCGGCAATTCCAACAGTTTCTTCTTCAGACTTGCAAGCTTCACCTGCAATTGTGCTGCTTCTTCCAGATAATCCAGACGGTCTTCATCATCATAATCTGCTGCTTTTGCATTCTTCTGTGCAATTTCAATCTCTACCTGCGCAATATCCTGATTGATCTTATCTCTCTTGTCATCTACCGCATCTGCTACTGTCTCTATGTTATATTGCAGGTCATTGACATTTGCCAGTGCTGCTTCATATGCCTGCTGATACATGGACTCCTGCGCCTGTGCTTCTTCATAAGCCTGGGTCATTTCCTTGCTCTGTGCTACACTTCCTGCATATCCTGCCTTGGCTGCCTTTGCCTGTAACTGCGCCTGCTCCAAGCTTCTGTCATATTCCTGTGTGTCGTATGTAACCAGCGTATCGCCCTTCTGCACCACATCTCCTGCTTTCAGGTCAAAAGCCGATACCGGCGCGGTCACTTTCGCATAATATGCTTTCTCCTCCTCTGTCTCAATGTGTCCTTCTACCGCTATTGTCCTGACCACATCTCCCTGTCCTACTGCTGCCACTGCCACTTTCATCTTGGATGTTCCGGCAAAAGCCGTTGTTCCTGCCACGCAGCCAACAATTACGACGATTCCTACTATTTTAGCAACCTGTTTCTTCTTCATCCCGACTCCTCATTTCTTTTTGATTTTTCTCTATTCAGTTCATTCCATATGTAAATACATATGAATCATTGTTCATATTTTCATAATAATCTCGTATTTTTCATCTGTCAATATGAATATGAAATTTTATTCACATTATTTGACAAAAAAAGAAAAAAATATTATCATGTAACTAATCAGCGCCATAAAAACTGCGCATGTGGTCTGATTAGTTACATGACAATATAGAACGGAAAGGATACACCAT
>CAVBMG010000081.1:0-14891 GCA_963596435.1 Agathobacter sp. | reverse complement strand
GATTCAGATAGTAAATATGCTGTTTCCAGTTTTGTAAAATCATTATCAGGATACTTGACAAATGTTCTTTGCTATTATTTTCAAACTTTATTTCGTTTTTCTTCTTTGATGTAGTGAAATAATCTTGCCGTTCCAATTTGTCGGCACCTAATTTAGCAAGCAAATCATTAAGCCCTGTATCTTGCTGATCCTGCTTATACAAATCAACATCAAATCCCATACCCTTTGCAAGTGACTCATTCAATGTCAGCTTGCAAGCATTTTTTTCCTGCGTAATCCTGTTTATATCATTCACGATATCAGAGTAGCTCCTATGCTCCATGTCCACTTCTGATATATCCAAATAATGACTGGCTAATAACGTATACCCATCTTCCTTCATTTTTTCAATGCTTACTGCTTTGCAAAAATCAGGTATATTCTTCCTTTCCTTAATTGCCAATAATACCTCATACATTGTTTCCTCAGTTATAACATTAATCCTTTTCTCATATGTTCTGTTGGTATGAGACGCACCCCCGTATTGACCATTCTGCTCTCGTACCTCTTCTTTGTATTTATTTCTGATATCTACCATTTCTGTCGTGGCATGCTCCTTGTTTTTATCCAATACGATTATGCATGTTCCAATTCCTGTAGACTCAAACATATTAATCGGACAAATTATCACCGCCTCTATCAAGTTATTTTCTATCAGCCATGTTCTTATTGCTTTTTCTTCTTTCAATTTGCTACTCATTACCGAACAAGGAAGTAAAAATACACATCTATCATGCTTTTCTAATCCTGTTAAAATAAATGCATAGTTCGCATTCGATTCTGGCGGAACTATATAACAATTGGAGAAACGCGGCTGAACCTGTGCAAATGGTGGTACTTCCCATTTCATGTTATATGGTGGATTCGATATTAAAGCTGTCTTCATATTTATTCCTCACTGTACTTTCCAAATTTTTCTCCCTTATAGATTCTGTATGTATGGTATATCTCCTGCTGCAGTACATCAGCATGATATACCGTACATTCAATGTTTCTTACCACCATGTTAAATAATAAAAAAGGGATTACATTACGATCAAATTCGTACAATTCAAATTTTTGATCGTGATTCATATTCCATTTTTGAATTGTTAATGCTCCAGTTCCTGCGCACAAGTCTGTAACCATATCTGATTCCCCTGCAAGCTTTCCTATGAATAATGCCAAACTTTTAGGTGTATAATCTTGCATTTTTTCTTTTCTATCAGCATGATAGTATTGAAATATCATTTGTAACCAATCAATGCTCAGATCCTGAACTTCCTCACAAAATTTCTCATATACAGTAAGATTACTATTTTTTACAATCTCAAATAATTTCTGTGGTAAATGCTCTATTTCTTTTAATTCCATTATCTCAAGCATTTTATTAACAAGTTCTTTTAGTTCCATATTTTCCTTTCTTTCCTAAATTTTTATTTTGTTCACGGCATTAATGTCGGTACCATTAGTTAATCCTTAATATTCGCTATCGCATCTGCCATCAATCACAAGCGTCACGATCAAAATAACCACCGTCAACACAGCTTTCCATGCATCACTCATTTTTAATGCTCTCCCAGTCGATTTTCTGACCACAATTTTCACAATATTTTTCCTTGTGTTGGTCATGAATCCTGCCATATACACTAATTCTTTCTCCAACAACCGATTTGCATTTAGGGCAACGCCAGAAATTACTTTCAGTTTGTTTTATTTCTCCATGACCGTCTGTATAATCAATAGCCATACAACCTTTTTCATACATACTTAAAATCGGTCTTTTGTAGTTCTGCTTCTCTCTTGCTTCTAATAAAGAATTAAAGGAAAATCCTTGCTCCACGCATTCGTCCTCAAACTGTATGTATTCCCGTATATGTTCGATTGTCAGATTGCGCTTAGATAACTCGGATTCAATGTCTTTGTACTTCTGGGCTGTTTCAAGTGCCTGTATTGCCATATTTACCGCTTCAACAACATCCATTGCATAGTCAGCATCTTTATTCGATACAATTTTCGCATTTCCGATAATCTTAATTGCTTCAATCTCTGTCATTTACTCACACCTCTTTCTTGCTTTCCAAATAAGCCGCCGCGTCTTCATATCCTACCAGTCTAAGCGCATTAATAATTCCTGTTACCTTGTCCGCATTCCCAACTCTTGCATCCTGTTTATCTGCCATATCCGTTGCAAGCGTTGCCTTGATTACATCCAGCCCCAGATCATACTTCTGATTTAACTCCACTGCATAATCTTCCAGTGTCACATAATGCTCGCCCATATAATCAAGATTCATAAGATCAGACGTAGCCTTATCAAATTCGGTCATAAACTGCTGTAACCTTTTCTGACCGAATCCAAAAGTGTCATGCAGCACCCATGCAACTGTAATCAGCATGTTCTGCCCGATATTATCAGACAGCGCGCCCCACATATCATTTAACTGTTTATCGGATGCAGTTATGTCTACCCTTGTCACGCCACGTTTTCTTACTTCTGCAACCAGTGCGTCTATACCCTGTTCCTGCGCCAACTGACAAGCGTAGACCATGCCCTGCATCCGGCTCTCAAATTCTTTATCTCTCGCCATATTTTTTCTCCCATCAGCATCTCACCATAATATCCCTGAGTCTGTCTTTTACTCTATCAGGCATTGGTACACATTCAGAATAATCCGGTCTATCCGGTAATGCTTTCTGTTCCACCCTTCCGAACCGTTTATCAGTAGATTCATTTATGTTATCAACCAATTGTTTTATATCCTGCGGCATCTTGGCTACTTCTACCTGCCTTGCAACTATGGTCCGGTATGACCTCATGAAATTGGACTGTATAACATTTTCAACACTGTCAGAATCAGTCTGCGCCCAGTTCCGAAGATTTTCCGGGCTTCCTACAGCCTTTTGCACACTTGCCGGCAGGCGGTTAAACTCTTCCTGTGCCCCATAGTAGCCATTTCTGAGAGCCTTGCTTACAAGTGCCCAGGCTTCCATCTCATTCAGGTCCTGTGGCTCTGTAATCATCTGCATCTTGCTTATTACCTGTCCAATGCAGGGGGCGAATCCTGTACTATCAGTCGCTATATATGCCTTTACCGCGTTTAATACCTGCTCATAAGAGTAATCTGCCAACATCATGAACCACGTATTTATCGTCACGGTCTTGTCCTGCGGCTTGTAATTGGGATATGCCGCTTGTATTGTCATAAGTACCTTTATCGTTTCTTCTCTAGTCATCACGCATCCTCCCATTCGCTAAATGTACTTTTCTTTTTCTCCGGTTTTTCATCCTGTTTCAGGGGAAATAGCCCCTGCCATCCATTCAAAATGCTTTGATTCAGGATTTCTACTGCGAGATCATTATCACCACCAGATAATGAATCCAGCTTATTCATAGCCAGTTCTACTGCCCTTTTAGTAAGTGGCTTTTTTATTTTATTTCTAAAATCCACATAATCTGCGAATGCATTATTAAGCACTTCATCGTGCGGATAATATATATTATTATTCCTTTCTTCCCTTCTTCCTTTCTTATTATTCTTTCTTTCTTCTATTGTTGTTGCTTGCCTGTTGGTTGATTGTTGCTCGCCTGTTGATTGATTGTTAACTGGTTGTTGCTCGTTTGTTACTTGCCTGTTAACTGGCTTGTTAGTTAACTGGTATGTATCATAATTTTTTATAGTAATAATGCGATATTCGGCGGTTGACTGGTCTGTTATTTCGCCTGTTGATTTTAAGTGTTTAATCGCTGTACGCACTTCTTGAACTGATAAGGAACACTCTTTTGCTATCTGTGACAACGATGTAATAAATGAGCCTCTTGGGATATCTATTCCCTGATAGCGCCCACCCTTCCAATTTGCTTTTAACAGGCAATGGATAAACACGGTCTTGGTATTTGGATTTTTGTACCATTCCCATTCTAAAATTTTGCGGTTTAGCTTTATATAGTCCCCTTGCATTCGTTTGCCCTTTCTATCCCCTACCCAAAAGGGCAGGGGAATTATATATTATGAAATAACCGTAAACTGCTTATATTCGCTCAATTCATACTCCAGATAGTTCTTGATGTTCTGCATTGCTGTATTCTTCCATGCGCCGCCGTCTGCTTCAAAAATTGCGCACTCAATATCTCTATCATCTTTCATGCGGAACACAAAAGAACTTGCCGGCTGCTCCACTTCCATAAAGGTTCTGTATGGTCTTAACACAACAGGATTAGGTACAAGCGCATCCTGTGATCCGGCAATACCCTTTTTAATAGTGGCTTTCTGTGATACTCCATCATCACCATAAGCAGCAACAGATTCACTCTGTACAGTGCCGACAAACTTCAAAAGCAATGCCACATTATCATCATGAATAAACTTAGACTGTAATGCGATATTAAAGGATTCTCGGTCAATGTAGCGATTAAATGTGATCTGCGGTACCTGTCCTGTTACCTCAACCAGAACTTCGCGCTTACGTTCATCATCCAACATACTGATTAAGCGAACTGTAAGAGGGTCTACAACCTGGATAATCATCTTGTCGGACATTTTATCAATTCCTGCCTTGATATAGTCTACAAGGCTTGTAAGAGTACTCATACTGATGGCTGCTGCTTTAGGATTGTAAGAAATTCTGATCAAATCCTTGTCAGAATAAACATGTCCATTAATTTCCTGTGTTTTTGCTTCTGATAATCCAACAATATACTGTAATGCTTCTTTAATCATAATGTTCTATTCCTCCTATGCTTCCTTTACATTGAAACAGCTTCTTTTACGCTATGCGTAGGTGTTTCAACCCTATCTCACGCTTACCAGCGATCAATACTATTTTAATTTTCTGTATTTTTATAGTTCTCTACGTCAATAAGATTCATGAACTTCTCTAACTGCCTCTGTGACACCTTATTACCCTGCTTATCTTCTCTCAGTCCGATTGCAAGGTGCTTACTTGCAATACCGGACAATTCCCTTGCAAGGTTGATTCTGCCTTGCTGTAGACCGTCTCTATAGCCTTTAGCCGGTCGGTACTCTGCTATCTGCTCTTTACCTTTTCCCTGACTGCCACCGGTACGATTTTTAAGCTGATATCCTTTTCTGCCATACTGTGTAATCCAGTACTGTTCCTTTTCGTCCAGTTCTTCCTGTGGGTAGTGCAGGAAATTAACTGCGTACCCACAGGCATTATCAGCAGCATACAAGCCATGCTTTTTCAAACTCAAATCTATGTACTGATACCCGCTTAAATGCTGTGCAAGGCGTGTCAGCAGGTGTTTAGCCTGTCCGATATAGGCGTGTTTGATACCATTCTCATCTGTTCTTGTCAAAAAATAGATGCCGCTCTGCTCATCCACTTCTGGATTCACAGAAAGGATACGCTTTTTATTCTTGGCTTCTATCGCATACCTCTGCCGTGCATTTGTAAAATCTGCTCTACTCATCCTTTACCTCTATCTCCTCATTCAGCCAGTCTAACCACTCTTGTACCGTTCCACGCTCATGATTGCTTATTTCACTAAGCCATTTAGCCAGCAACAGCGGTGTCATTGTAGTAAGTACATCTATATTGGTCTGTCTCTTGTAATTATCTGTACAGTTGCATTTACAACTTGCACACGGTTCTTCACTTACTTCTTTCCAAATGAACTTGCATCCTTTGCATCCATCATGTTCTGCTACCATTTCTATCTCCTTTACAAATACGATTTTCCAAATAATTCTATAAACACTGCTCTATTTCCCCTGTTCGCTTCAAAATGCTTCTGTGCCATACATTTGTAGGCAAGATCAATTACCCTGTTTTGATGTGGGCATTCAGTACTACCAGTATGGTGTTTGTTACACAATGGCAATACATAGCCGTACTTATCCGCTATAGGGCGCTTGGCTCCGAAAAATACATGATGCACTTCGATATAAGGGCTGCAACATACAATGCAATGTTCCATATCATCAACCAGCACCGATTTTGTTCTGCTCATTATCTTTTACTCTCCATTTTCCAAGCATTCTTTTTAATTCCTCCGGTGGAATGGTTTCAATTCCCAGTTCCTTTGCTTCCTGTACTGTACCGTCAATCAGCACAGACATTTCATGCGTGTTATATGTATGACTTCCACGGATAACTGCATAATGTGTAAACTCTTTACCCTGAAGCGTTGCATATCCGATAGGAATTGTGTGTATGTCCTCCCGATCTGCCATGCTGATAGTAGATAAAACTGATATAATCAGCGGCTTATCATCTTGCAATTCTCTCTGTCCGTATCTTCCAAGCAGCATATTTTTACAACTTGGCTTGCTTATTTGCAAAGAATCTGCAATTTTGCCAACTAAAACATGAAAATATGCATTTGCATCTAATGATCTTTTCCTTTTAGGCTTATCAATTGTAAACTGATATTTCACTTCACTGGACAATGCCTGTAATTCCTGTGGAGATACAGCATCAAACTGAACCGACACGATAGCCTTACCTGTAACAAAATCCCTTGTAATGGACTTCACATTGCCTATTCCTGTCATTCTTAATCACCGAATTTCTTTTTAAGACTATTAATAAGGTCTGTTGCCTGTCTCTTAGTCATTGTCTGCTCTGTAATACTGTTAAGTGCCAGTAAATCAGCATATTTAACATTATGTTTAGTACAGATAGCATAAATGGCTTTTTTCTGTGGCTCTGTTGCAAGCTCATTTAATTCTTTATTCGCTGCTTCATTGAATGCCTGTTCTTCTGCCGGATTTGCTTCCTGCTTATCTCTTCCTTTACTACGTGTAGTCTGATTATGATACTCATCTGTATCTGCATCCTTGGTATCATCCAAAAGGAAAAGACCATTCAAAGCATATTTGCGGGCATATGATGACGCAGTACCGGATATCTGGCTGTCATCCATACCCTTTTTATCAAGACTCTCCCGGGCGTATGCTGTAGAAACCATGATCTGATCTGATTCAGTATCATGTACCGTTGCTGTAGCCTTGATATAGTATCTTTCCCCTATCATTTCCACTGAATCTGATACATTCAGTACCATTCCATATTTAACAAGTAATGGCTTAACAGCTTCTAAAATACCCTCTGCATTACGATAACTGTACTTACCGAAATTGTTATACATGTTCTTGGGAGCCTTTAATTCTTCCTGTAACTGAGCTAATCTTTTATAAAAATTATCCATGCTATCTCCTTATCCAATTACCTGAAAAGAACCATTCTACAAATTCAGCATCCGTTATATCTTCCTGATCTGCGGATTCCCTTGCATAGTCCAGTGCATCATCATCAGATACGATACATCCTGTTATGATATTCTCATAACCATGATCCTGCTCTTGCATGAAATCCTTAGGGTCCGTATATATCCATTCACTGTCTATGACCATTCTGTTTTCAACGACTTGCATAATTGGTTCCTTTCGTGTAATATAAAAGTGTTTTTATTTGTAATGCTCTGATTAAGGTTGCCGCCTTGTCAGAGCGTTTCTTTTTTGATTTCTGAATATCATTCCTGCTTGTCCTCTTCATCCTTCCAGATGCCTAAAACAGCTTTTGTCGCTGAGTCTGCATATCCTCCACCATGAATTATGATATTTCTGATATTGTCCAGATCAGCCATTGCTTTCTGTCCATCCACAAAATCACCATAGGATACTGTAATTAATTTTTCTTCTGGCATTCCTCTTTTCTCCTTTCATATGCCTGTCCAACGTGCCCCCTATGCGACACACAGGTTCGCGATACCTGTGTACGCATATTTTTAAAGTAAAGGGGATTGTTAGTAATTGCGACACATAAGGGGTATGTGCCGCATAGGAAGCACGTTAATATGTCATTTACCTATTTCTGCTCACCATCGTATATGTACCCGGTAAATTCCCATAACAACTTAGGACTTATATACACATTCATTCTTCCTGCTGCCTCCGTCACCGTTCCGATTGGGAGCAGATTATGAAGGATTCCGTCCCTTACCCAAGTCTCTGACTTTCCAAATACCTTCGCCGCTACTTTTACAGGGACACCACCCTGTGCGTCAAATTTAGGGTACACATTACCCATAATTTTTCTGGCTATACGGTCAGCAAATTCATTCTCTTCCTTAACCTGCTCTTCTGTCATTGCAAACCTCCTTACTGCAGACCAACACAGGTCTTGCCACACACTCATACTTTATAGTATCTATATACACATTTTCAGATGTAACCACTGTCGCAGCCGGGTCAAGTCCTGCAAGTAATTCCATTGCTCTTTTTGCAGCAATTCCTTCACTATCTTCGGAAGTCAGGATAACAGCCTCATCCGTATCACAATCTTTTGCAATAAAAATCACTCCATTACCGACTTCATCTGTCAGATTTATCTGATTATTTCCATTTGATGCTACCTGTATCGCACTCATCATTTCAGATACCTTCATAGCTCTCCCTCCTACATTTCTTCCAGATCCATTCTCGCATACAGCAATTCTGTGTATGCATTTACCAGTGCTGTAAGTTGCTCGTCAGGATATTTCCCTGAATAAATCTTATCTGCCAAATTCTTTAAAATTCGGTCCGTTGTTATTCTGTCTTCTTCCAAACAATCTTTAAAAATAGACACCTTTCTTGCCTCCCTCCCTTTCCATATGCAGTTATGTAATCTTGATTTTGTATTACTTATCTCCTATACTTTTCTTACAGGATGTGCCAGCATCCAAGTAAAATGAAAGGAGAATCTACTATGACTAAAGAAGCTGAATTAATGCTTTCATGTATCTATAAGGAATACTTGCAACGCATTTCTGTCTCTCCAGATGACAGTAGCGTAAACTTTTTTAAAGCAGAATTTTTAACCTCCAATGAGAATTTAGTCAAAATTCCATCCGGCATCATATCCAAAGTACGTAACGAATTAATCTCTAAAGGATACCTTAAAGCCTATATGAGCCAGAATTTTGAATTAACTTCCAACGGCATCGCATATATGCAAAAGCTCTTTAAAAACAATATAATTGACGTCACAAAATTCATTGTAGAAACATTATCAAGTATCATTTAAAACTGTGCCCTGCACTTTAGCAGGGCTATCAATTTTTTTACCATCTATATTGTATTTTGAAACATACAATACATCTGTATTGATTCCCATTCTTACGTCGAATCCATCAACTGCGTCACCATTAATATAAAATCCTGTACATCTTTCTCCAAAATCTTCACCATTAATCTTAAAGATTTTCTTTTCTATATCGATTTCTATGGTTTTTAATTCGTTTGGCAACATTGTAAATACTTCTGCCTGCATCTATCTCACTTCCTTCCTGCTGCCACTGTCTATCATGTGGCCAGCTTTAACCTTCAACAGGTACACACACAACCTTGCTATTCTTTTCTTCAATGAAAATGCCGACTACATATTTCTGTGTTATAATCTCCTATGAAGGAGGTGATTTTGATGTTCATTAAATTCAAAATATATTGTCCGTGTGGTTGCAATTATTTTATTAACGAAAATATTTCCAAAGACAAACTTTCCTGTCCTAATTGTGGTCTTGAATACAAATACTCTGAAAATGTAATTAAAGCACTCAAATTACTTAAAGAAATACCAGATTGCAATCCGACATCACAGGAAACATCAATACAAGTTATTTCTCTAAACGAGGATATGATGTAGAATCTACAACTAATTTCATATACTCTAAAAATCCTTTTGCTTCAGTTGCGGACAGTTCATGGTAAGCTATTAATTCTAAAACTGCTTTTATTAGATCACTGTCTGCCTGTCCGTTCTGATGCATATGGATTAAAAATGTTTTACCATCATAATCTGATAGTCTTTGCTTAACCATTTCATTTAGCATCGTTTCTATCTCACTTCCTTTCCATCTGCTACCACTGCACGCTTCCCTTGCCTTTTATTTCCATATCTCCTATACTGTCCTTACAGGATCACATATCGTGGTCAAATATAAGAATGGAGAAAAATTATGATAAATACATTAAAAGAACTATTAACTCGTGAAAATGTTACTTTGGCTTTATCAATATTTGGTTCCTTAGGAACACTTTTCACATTTTGCTTTTCATACTTAACTCACCGAAAAAATCTAAGAATCTCCATAGTATCAGCAACCTATAAACCAGATTTCAACCATCTTGCGCTCCTTTTCTGTTTTGAAAACCGTTCAAGACTTCCAATTGCCATAACTTCAATCACAGCAAAATTTAACTCTGTAAATATTTCCTTAAATCCGCATCCAAATTATGTAGGAAATATCAAATATGAAGAAAATCATCAGATTGTCCACCGACTTTTTGAGTTTGATCTCAAAATACCTGTCGATATTGCCCAGTTGAGTGCTTGCTCTGGATATGTTCTCTTTGACATTTCTCCAGACGATCTACGAAACGTCTCCACCGTTTTGAATTTTCAAGTTCACTCCACGCGAGGTTCGGTACAGAAAATTGAACTAATGTCCGATCTGATAAAATGGTTGTAGAGCTTACATATCCAACCTCCGGTGCCGGATAGATTTTCACCGGAGGTTTCTCATTTGGCACTGTTTTCTTTTTTTTCCAAAGAATCACTATCTCACTTCCTTTCCTTCTGCTGCGCTACAATTTACTACTTCTGTTTTTTGTGATATAATCTTAAAAAACAGGAGAGTTATTATGAAAAAAAAATAAATCCCAAATTAATGATTATTCAGAATCTGATATTTCTGACAAATATCTTCAACGAAACTATGAAATTAAAAAACGTTTTAAAAAGGCAGAACGTACCAAGTGGTTTTGGTCAAAAGGCATTGTACTCCTTAATACCTTTCTTTCATTCATAGCTGCAGTTGCCTCCATCATCGCATTGCTAAAATAATCGATGCAATGCAGTCAATTATTAATAACGTTGTTTGCATTGCAAATAATATCTTTTGCTTTTTATCTTGCACCTATCTCACTTCCTTTCCATCTGCTGCTTATTTCGTGATTATAATTCACGTTCTATGGTAAAAAAATTTCGTCCCTTTCTTTTCTGCTGAGACGAAGCACCTTGGTTAATGCCACAATTTCTGATGCGTAAAAATTACCACTTTTCATTCTGTTATATAAAGTTTCTCTTAAAATTCCAGATTTATCAGCAACAGCAGAAACCGTCATACCGGATTCGCTTATTTTTTCTTTAAGCAGTTCAACATTTGCCACTTTTCTACCTCCTCCTTCCTGTGAACTAAATTCACTATATCATTGTCGTGAATTTCTGTCAACACTTTTTCATAATTTTGTTGAATTATTTTACACAACATGTTATTATGTATTCACAGAACATAATTTAAGGAGGTTTCGCCTATGCTTGACCTATATAAAAATATTAAAGAAAGACGATTAGCTTTGAAAATGTCTCAAGATACATTGGCAGAACTTACCGGATATAAAGATCGCTCATCTATTGCTAAAATAGAAAAAGGTGATGTTGACATATCCGAATCAAAAATAAGAGAATTTGCCAAAGCTCTTAAAACTACACCACAAGAATTAATGGGTTGGGATGAAATAGAAAAGCCAAACACTATTGCAGCCCACTTCGATGGAGACGAATACACAGAGGAAGAACTTGACAAAATCAAAGAATTTGCCGCCTTTGTAAAATCGAACCGTAAATAGTCCGTTATATTGGACACCATTAAATTATTCTTTTCGTAGGAGGTGAATACATTGGAATTAACCATAGAAGAACTACAAAAGATATGTATACCAGAAAATATTATCATGACCATGCACGCTGCAAAGCGCTTGGAGCAACGAGGTATTTCTCTGAAAGAAGTTATAGACTGCATAATGACAGGAGAAATCATAGAACAATACCCTGATGATTATCCATATCCAAGCTGTCTTACTCTTGGAAATATAAATACTTCAAAACCGCTTCATGCAGTTGTAGGTACCAATGGAGAACAGCTCTGGATTGTCACAGCTTACTATCCAGCACCAGCCAAATGGTTTGATGATCTCAAGACCCGAAGGGAGGAATAATTTTATGAAATGCTTTTTATGCAAAGGTGATATGAACAATTCTACAACAACTTATATGACAACATACAACAACTGCTTTATTATCATTAAAAATGTACCATGTTTTAAATGTGATCAATGTGGTGAGGAATTTATCAATGGTACTACTATGTTGAAGATTGAATCTATTGTAAATAAATTAAAATCTATGTTAACAGAAATTGCGGTCGTTGATTTTCAAAGCGCCGCTTAGGAGTGATCCAATTGAACAAATACGAAGAACTGCTAAATGATGCTGACAAATCAAACGTGACTGTCACTAATCAGTTTGATTTGTCGGACACACGATTTAAAGGACTGTACTGTGATGGTACTATTGCCATAAGCAAAAATATGAATGCTGAATCTGAAAAAGCCTGCATCCTTGCTGAGGAATTAGGACACCATTATACATCTTCTGGGAATATTATAGACATGAGTGTAGTTACTAACCGTAAACAGGAGCTACACGCAAGAGCATGGGCTTACAACCGCCTGATTGGATTATATGGGATTATCAATGCTTACAGAGCAGGATGCATTAACAGCTATGAGATAGCGGAGCATCTTAATATTACAGAAGAATTTCTGAATGAAGCTCTACAGTATTATAGAAATAAATATGGTTTATGCACCACTGTTGATAATTATGTTATTTACTTTGAACCTGCACTGGGTATATTCGAACAAATTTAAAATATTGACGCTTGTTATGTTTACAAAACCTATTCTTTTTTCTATAAATGCAATACAATATTGTAATAAGAAACTATAACCACTTATATTTAGGAGGAATTCTCATGAAGAAAAAAACACTTATTATTCTATTGTCACTTGCACTTACCGGATGTGGATCTACGAATCACGTAGAATTAACTAATCCGACTACTGAACCAGCATCAACCAGTGAAGAAACGACCAGTATTGAAACTGAGGCATCTGTTGAAAGCGAATCTACTTCTGTAGTCGATGATTCTGAGGAAGTGGAAGTAATACTTCGTATTCTGAACTTTAGCGATTCATCTCCAGAAGATTATGTTGCTGATCTGCAAACTGATAACCCAGATGGCACATATTCAGTTTACAATGATGATTATTACAGTACCACTATTACTGAAAAAGATAGGAAAGAAGCTTTGAAATCCTTTAAAGATGATAGTCTTCTTAATGATACATTTAATGAAATGTATACGAATGAATCAATGGGAGGCGCTCTGATCAGCATGGATTATGATGATGACTTTCAACATTTCACGTTCTATGTTGACAAGGCAAAATATGAAGCTAATGAATTGTTCTGTTCAATAGGAATCGGTCTTACAGTAACTGCACTAAGCGATACATATCAGGCATACAATTTCATTCCCCCAGAAGACAGGATAACGGATATTCAAATTGTAGATAACGAAACTGGTGAAGTACTGAATGATTCATCTGCTCAAGATAATTGAAAGTTAGTCTCGATTTATTACGTCAATCTTCAGATGCTTTTTATTCTTACATAAATTAATATCTGATATCTCCTTACCGAGGTGTCTATTCAAGGAAAGCGTACTATGACATAAGAACACTTCCACCTTACAGAAATGTTTATATAAAAGAATCCGGCCAGTGCTACCAACACTGACCGGACTCTGGTAACTGTTCATCAGAAGCGTAGCCCCTGTGCTACAGTATCAACCACCAATTGATATTTTAGCACAGATACCTACACTCTTGCAATGGGTGTATTTTTTATACCCAATTTTAGGAGGTATACCATGAAATTACCTAATGGATATGGAACTATTACAAAACTTAGTGGTACACGCAGGCGTCCATATATCGTAAAGTCCAAAGGAATCCGCGTCTATGACCCCAAGATAAAAGGTTATAAGCAGACCCGCTCTGTGATAGGATATGCAGCCACGAAAGCAGAAGCCCTGAGCATGCTGGCGGCGTATAATGATAACCCCTACGATACCAAGTATGCACAGGTCACTTTTGAGAAGCTGTGGGAGCTATGGAAGAAGAAGGGCTATGATGGTCTTTCCCAGTCCTCTATTAACTGTAAAGAACTTGGCTTTCGATACTGCGAGCCTATTCATAATATGCAGATCAAAGAAATCAAAGCACAGCACATACAGGAATGTATAGATAGCTGTCCCAGAGGGAGTAACACGAAAAAGCTCATCAAAACGGTATGCCATCATGTCTTCGAATATGCCATGATGAATGATATCGTAAGCAAGGACTATACAGAATATGTAAAGATAGACAAGTCTGATCCGGTCATTGACCGAATCCCCTTCTCAGATAATGAAGTTAGAACCCTGTGGCAGCATGTTGACAGATGGGACGTGCAAATAGTCCTGATCCTGCTCTACTCTGGTATGCGTGTAAATGAACTCCTGCTAAACACAAAGGACCATCTCAATATTGAAGACAGAACCTTATATATCTCTGATGCCAAGAACAAACAATCCGTTCGGTATGTCCCTATCCATGAAGCAGTGTTCCCCCTGCTGATGAATTTCTATGATCGGGCTACGGATAAATTGATGGTGAATCCGAATGGTACTGTAGTAACTTACAACAATTTCGCAGTCCGCAACTTACAGCAGATCAATGAACTGTTAGAAGTGAAGCATAAAATGCATGACACCAGGCATACTTTTATAACCTGGGGACACAGGTATGCTCTTGATGAACTCTGCCTGAAGAGAATCGTTGGTCATACTGCCGGCAACATCACTCAGGATACTTACACGCATACCTCTGTAGAAGAGCTTCACAAAGAGCTTGCCAAGATACCCAAAATGCCTGTTTGACTGCCAGTAGTGTTACACTTTTGTTACCAATTTGTTATAC
>CAVBMG010000080.1:0-15239 GCA_963596435.1 Agathobacter sp. | reverse complement strand
CCATTCGAAGAGTGCAAAGGCAGAAGGGAGCTTGACTGTGACACCGACGGGTGGAACAGGTACGAAAGTAGGACTTAGTGATCCGGTGGTATAAAGTGGGATTGCCATCGCTCAACGGATAAAAGCTACCCTGGGGATAACAGGCTGATCACTCCCAAGAGTTCACATCGACGGAGTGGTTTGGCACCTCGATGTCGGCTCATCGCATCCTGGGGCTGTAGCAGGTCCCAAGGGTTGGGCTGTTCGCCCATTAAAGCGGTACGCGAGCTGGGTTCAGAACGTCGTGAGACAGTTCGGTCCCTATCCGGCGCGGGCGGAGGATATTTGAGAGGAGCTGTCCTTAGTACGAGAGGACCGGGATGGACGGACCGCTGGTGTATCTGCTGCGTCGCCAGGCGCATGAGGCAGGGTAGCCAAGTCCGGCAGGGATAAACGCTGAAGGCATCTAAGCGTGAAGCCCCCCTCAGGATGAGATATCCCATTCTAAAAGAATGTAAGACCCCTTAGAGACTATGAGGTAGATAGGGCATGGGTGTAAGTGCAGAGATGCACTGAGCTGAATGTCACTAATAGGTCGAGGGCTTATCCGGGAAGGCACAGGAAAGAGATACAGTGGATGAAGATAGTTTTTCGTATTCGGTTTTGAGGGAATACGTTCCTAATGGAATGATAGTTCCGTTTATCTATATATTAAATTTATGTTAGAATCCTGTTTATGCAGGATTTTTTTGTATTATAGCCTTCCATTGTCTTTTAAAACTATTTATGGTAACATATAACTGCTTAACAAATACAAGAAAGGATGTAGTACTCATATATTGAGGCTAGGTACAGAGAATGCAGAATTTAATGAAATTACAAAATGGTAGTGATATAAGAGGAATTGCATGTGAAGGTGTAGCTGGAGAGGAAGTAAATCTGACACCAGAAGCCGGTAACTTAATTGGTCAGGCTTTTGCAATATGGCTTGGACGTAAGAAGCAGAAGGCAGTGACAGATTTAAGAATTGGAATCGGTCATGATTCCAGAATTACCGCCCAGTCTTTGTATGAAGCGGTAGCAAAGGGCTTAACTGCACAGGGAGCAACTGCATATTACTGTGGGCTTGTATCGACTCCTTCTATGTTTATGACTACTGTTTTTGAAGAGTTTGCATTTGATGGAGCAATTATGATTACTGCAAGCCATTTGCCATTTAACAGAAATGGATATAAATTCTTTGACAGAGACGGTGGACTGGAACATGATGATATTACAGAAGTACTTAGAATTGCCTCTGAGTTGTCTGTAGCAGATGCAGATATATCCGGTGTAGAGACAGTGGACAGCATTTCTGTATATTGTAATTTCCTGAAGGATAAAATAAAGAAAAGTATTCAGGCACAGGAATATGATACACCATTGAAAGGTCTGCATGTAGTTGTAGATACAGGAAATGGCGCGGGTGGATTTTTCGTAGATAAGGTATTGAATCCATTAGGTGCAGATACATCTGGAAGTCAGTTCCTGGAGCCGGATGGTAATTTCCCGAATCATATTCCTAATCCTGAGAATAAGCAGGCTATGGATGCGATTAGAAGTGCTGTTCTTAATAATCATGCAGATCTGGGTATTATATTTGATACAGATGTAGACAGAATGTCTGCTGTACTTCCAAATGGTGAGGAAGTAAACAGAGATGCCATTATTGCTATGATGACAGCCATTATTGCGGCAGATTATCCTGGTGGAACGATTGTTACGGACTCTGTTACAAGTGACAGACTGACACGTTTTATTGAAAGTATCGGTATGAAACAGCATAGATATATGCGTGGATATAAGAACGTGATCAACGAGTCAATCAGATTAAATAAGGAAGGTATTGTATCTCCTTTGGCAATTGAGACTTCCGGTCATGGCGCTCTGAGCGAGAATTATTTCCTGGATGATGGTGCATATATGGCAGTTAAGCTGTTGATTGCGCTGGCAAAGGCAGCAAAAGAGGGCAAGACTTTGGCATCATTCATTGAGAAGCTTGAGAAGGGATATGAAGAAAGAGAATATCGTTTCAAGATTACAGGTGAAGATTTCAAGGAATACGGCAAGCAGGTACTGGCTGCTTTTGAAGAACGTGCCAAGGCAAAGGGATATCATATTGCACCAAACTCTTACGAAGGAATCAGAATTACTTTTGACAGTGATGAAGTAAAGGGCTGGCTTCTTCTGAGAATGTCTCTGCATGATCCACAGATGCCATTGAATGTGGAAGGCGTCAGAGAAGGAGACTGCGATAAGTTATACCAGATTGTGTTGGAATTGGTGGATGGCTTCGACAGACTTGTGATTCCTGCAAAATAGTATAAATAATGGAACAGAAAAGAGGTTTAGAATGAGAATAGGAATGGGTTATGATGTCCACAAATTAGTGGAGAACAGGCCATTGATCATAGGTGGGGTGGAGATTCCCTATCATTTAGGCTTATTGGGACATTCAGACGCAGATGTATTATTACATGCGGTTATGGATGCATTACTTGGTGCAGCTGCACTGGGAGACATTGGGAAGCATTTTCCTGATACAGATGAAGCATACAAGGGCATTTCCAGTATGGTGTTATTGGAAAAGGTGGGAGAGCTCTTAGAAGAGAAAATGTTTCTCATTGATAACATTGATGCCACGATTATTGCACAGGCACCCAAGATGCGTCCTTATATAGATACTATGAGAGAAAACATTGCCAAAGCATTGAAGATTGATATAGATCAGGTCAATGTAAAGGCAACGACAGAGGAAGGCTTGGGCTTTACCGGAGAAGGACTTGGCATTTCTTCTCAGGCAATTTGTATGTTGACAACTCCCAGGGAAGCATATTCTGCAGATGTAAGCAGTTCCTTGCCTTGTGGAGGATGCAGAGGATGTGGAAACCAGTAAAATGGAACAGGTCATACGTGCAGAAGCTGCAGATTACAGAATCCGCAGCAGGATTGAACATAAATATGATGTATTGACACAGAATGAAGGAGAGGAAATCCTTTTTCAGATACAGGAGAAGGAACCAGTCAGTGCCTTGCGGTTGAAGCCATATTCTGCAGCTATACGCAGAATACCGGCTTTGCCAAGAAATAACAGGTTGTTATCCATGGCAGACATGACGAGGACAGATACATCCATTATTGCGCTGACCGGAGAAAATGAGTCCTATCAACGCAGAGCGCTGGAAGCAGCCATTGCCTATCAGGATGCAATGGGAATTCCCTGTATTTTTGCATCAGGAGAGAAAGAACAATTACTGACTGAATATGGATTTGGAACCGTATTAAAGCTGCCCTCATATCGAATCAATCAGGAATTATTGAGTGATTCCTTACTGCTTCAGGCAAGAATCAGTGGCAGTATAGAATTCGTTCCTTCCTATATAAAGATTGCAGCACTCAGACGAAATGGACTTATGGAGCTTTCACATTTTGCGAATACCGTATTATGCAGAAAATATGGGTTATTCATGATTAGAGGTGCTGTATATTATGAGAAAATGCTGCAGGAGCTGGAAGCGGATGGCGGGGGCATTTATCTCATTATGGAATATGGAAATCTGAAGGGATATTTTGCAGTGGATGGCAAAGGAGAAGTAAGGGAATCCATATTTGAAAATGATCTGGAATGTGAGAGATATCTGATTAAGCAGAGTGGCAAGGAAAAGCATGTAATGGCAAGGGTAGGTAATCTGGCGCAGTTGCTGCGTTATATAGCAAGCAAGGGAAAAGTAACGATTGCATTACAGCTTACGGATGATGTGAATTCTGCCAATAATGGATATTATATCTGGTATCTGGATGAGGATGGAAGCAGAATCGAACGGATAGCAGAGAAAGATGAAGAGATATTCAGACCGGAACTGAACATCACGATAGGACAGCTTATAACTTTTTTATTAGGCTATGATAAGTTGAAAGAAAGTCTGAAATTTGATAGTATATATGTAATTAACCCTGTTTTTATCAATGAGATATGAAGAAACAGAGAATAGAGAAGTCGATGACTAAGGAGGAATATTATGTCTTTTATTACAACACCGCATATTAATGCAGAAGCTGATGCATTTGGCAAGACCGTGCTTATGCCTGGAGATCCACTGCGTTCCAAGTTTATTGCAGAGAATTACCTGGAGAATGCCAAGCTGGTCAATAACATCAGAGGTATTCAGGGATATACAGGTACTTATAAGGGAACAAAAGTCAGTGTTATGGCAAGTGGTATGGGTATGCCGACTATTGGAATCTATTCCTATGAATTATTTACATTCTTTGGCGTAGATAATATTATGAGAATTGGCTCTACAGGAGCTTTACAGGAGAATGTAAAGGTAAGAGATATCATCATTGGCATGGGCGCATGTACCAATTCCAACTATGCAAGCCAGTATGGTCTGGCAGGAACTTTTGCGCCAATCGCAAGCTATCCTCTTATGAAAGAAGCAATCAATCAGGCAGATCAGCTGCATGCAAATTACCATGTAGGTAATGTCCTTTCTTCTGATACATTCTATTCAGATGACAAGACTGCTACAGCAGGATGGCAGAAGATGGGCGTATTATGTGTAGAAATGGAAGCAGCAGCATTATATATGAATGCAGCCAGAACAGGTAAGAATGCCCTTGCAATTCTCACAGTATCTGACCACATGATAACAGGTGAGGAGACTACTGCAGAGGAGAGACAGAACTCCTTTACCCAGATGATGGAAATTGCGCTGAATACAGCAGTTGCTGTGGAAAAATAAAATAAAAACAGCCGTTGACAAATCAGCTTTTTTTGCATATTCTATAGTAAGAATACATGATAAGAACTGGATAGGATAAAAGGCTTGGAACGAAAGAGTAAGTATTCGGAAGCTTACAGAGAGAAGATGTCACAGGTTGAGAGCATCTTTATGTAGAAGATTACCCAAGTGCATTCGGGAGCCGATTCTGTGAAATCACAAGGTTAGCAGAGTACGTAAGCGCACGTTACGCGTCAGAGTGTTGGACAGCAGTATGTCCTTTAATAGAGTGGAACCGCGGATAAATTCGTCTCTTGATGAGTTTGTTCGCGTTTTTGTTTAGAAAGAAAGCATGGGTGATAGTGATGGGATTTTTGAAAAATATCAAAAATGAAATCAAGGTAATCAGAGAACGTGATCCGGCTATTCATTCGGATATGGAGGTTTTTCTATATCCCAGTTTTAAGGTTATGATGCACTATAGAATAGCGCATAAGCTGTATACGCAGGGGCATTATTTCCTGGCAAGATGGGTGTCACAGAGAGGTGTGCGCAAGACCGGCATTGAGATTCATCCCGGTGCACAGATCGGCGAGAATTTCTTCATTGATCATGGAAATGGCGTTATTATAGGTGAAACGGCGATTGTAGGAAATAATGTTACTTTATATCAGGGAGTAACGCTTGGTGGTACTGGTAAGGAGCATGGCAAAAGACATCCGACCATTGGCGATAATGTCATGATCAGTGCGGGTGCCAAGGTGCTTGGGTCTTTTACAATAGGAGAGAATTCCAAGATCGGAGCAGGTAGTGTAGTACTGGAAGCAGTGCCGCCTAACTGTACTGTAGTCGGTGTTCCGGGCAGAATTGTAAAGCGCAATAATCAGAAGCTGGTCAGAGAAGATATGAATCAGGTAGATCTTCCAGATCCTGTAAACGAAGATATCAAGGCATTGCAGCATGCAAATTCTGAGATGACCAACCGAATCATTGAACTGGAGCGGGAATTAAAAATGCTCAAGAAATCTGAGAATAAATAAAGAAAAGGAGATTGAGATAAATGGAAAACAAGTTGTCTTTTTATAATACATTGACAAGAAAGGTAGAGAAATTCGTACCAAACGTAGATGGCAAGGTGGCAATGTATACCTGTGGACCTACCGTATATCATTTTGCACATATTGGAAATCTGCGCAGCTATATTATGGAAGATATTCTGGAAAAGACATTGCGCTACATCGGTTATGATGTGAAGAGAGTCATGAATATTACGGATGTAGGACATCTTTCCAGCGATGCAGATACCGGCGAAGATAAGATGTTAAAAGGTGCAAAGCGTGAACACAAAACAGTTATGGAGATTGCAAAATTCTATACAGATGCGTTCTTTAAGGATTGCGGCAAGCTCAACATCAAGACTCCAGATGTGGTAGAGCCTGCTACGAACTGTATTCCTGAATTTATTCATATGATTACTGTTCTTCTGGAGAAGGGCTATGCATATGAAGCAGGTGGCAATATCTATTTTGATACATCCAAATTAAAGGATTACTACGTATTTTCCAGCCAGAGCGAAAAAGAGCTGATGGTAGGCGTGCGTGATGATGTAGATGAGGATGAGAATAAGAAGAATAAGAGTGACTTCGTTCTGTGGTTCACCAAATCCAAGTTCGATGATCAGGAGTTGAAGTGGGACAGCCCATGGGGTGTAGGATATCCTGGATGGCACATTGAATGTTCCTGCATCAGTATGAAACATCTGGGTGAATATATGGATATTCACTGCGGTGGAGTGGATAATATTTTCCCACATCATACCAATGAAATTGCACAGAGTGAGTCCTATCTGGGACATAAGTGGTGTAATTACTGGTTCCATGTACATCATCTGAATGATAAATCCGGTAAGATGAGCAAGTCCAAGGGTGATTTCCTGACAGTCTCTTTATTGGAAGAGAAGGGCTATGATCCTCTGGTATATAGATTATTCTGTTTACAGTCTCATTATCGTAAGCCACTGGAATTCTCTTATGAAGTACTGGATAATATGAGTGCGGCATACGATAAACTGGTGAAGAAGATAGGTTCCTTACAGCAGGATGGCGAAGTAGACCAGAATGCATTTAAGGAATATCGTGATAAATTTGAAGCAGCATTGTGTGATGATCTGAATACTTCCATGGCAATCACTGTATTGTATGATATGTTAAAGGCAGATATTTCAGATGCGACCAAGTATGTACTGGCAGAAAGCTTCGATGAGGTGCTTTCTCTGAATCTTACAACTGCGCATGCAGCAAAACAGCAGGATAATGGCGTAGATGCTGAGTTGGAGACTTATGTATTAGCCAAGATTGAAGAACGTAAGGCTGCAAAGAAAGAGAAAGATTTTGCCAAGGCAGATGCGATCAGAGCAGAGCTTCTGGAAAAAGGCATTGTTCTGGAAGATACACGTGAGGGTGTAAAATGGAAGAAAATCTGAGTATTATAAAAGAAATTCATCAGCAGACAGGAGAAAAAGGCAACGATATTCGGACTTATTCTCCTCTGACGCTGGCTTATATCGGTGATGCAGCATATGAAATTGTGATCAGGACATTGATCGTAGAGAAAGGGCAGCAGGCTGTTCACGCACTGCATAAGCAGACGACCAGGATCGTATGCGCATCTGCCCAGGCGGCTATCGTAGAAGCAATTCAGGATGTTATGACAGAGAAGGAGCTGGATATCTATCGACGTGGAAAGAACAGCAAGATCAATTCTTCTGCAAAGAATATGAGCCTGGAAGACTATCGAAAAGCCACAGGGTTTGAGGCTGTATGCGGATATCTGTATTTGCAGGGAGAGACTGCCAGAATTGTGGAGCTGGTGAAGACAGGATTGGACAGACTGGAACTTATGTAAGACTTTGAGCAGGCGCAGGTTTAATATAGATGCGCTTAAAGTTCATACACAGAAATGAGGAAAAATATGAGATATGAAGAGTTTACGATAGAGGGCAGAAATGCAGTCATTGAAGCACTGCGTTCCGGCAAGCCTATGGACAAGATTCTGATTCAGGATGGTCTGCAGGATGGTCCTATCCAGACAATTAAACGAGAAGCCAAGAAACATGATGCACTGGTGAAATTCGTAGAGAAAGAGAGACTGGATCAGATCAGTTCAACTGGCAAACATCAGGGTGTTATTGCATATGCGGCAGCTTATGAATATGCAGAAGTAGATGATATTTTGCAGGCAGCAAAGGATAAGGGAGAACCGCCTTTTGTCTTTTTACTGGATAATATTGAAGACCCTCACAATCTGGGAGCGATTATCCGTACCGCGAATCTGGCGGGTGCTCATGGTGTAATCATTCCTAAGAATCGTGCAGTGGGGCTGACAGCTACCGTTGCCAGAACATCAGCAGGGGCACTGAATTATACACCTGTTGCCAGAGTAACGAATCTTGCCAAGACAATAGAAGAACTCAAGAAAGAAGGTCTGTGGTTCGTATGTGCTGATATGGGTGGAACGACTATGTATGATCTGAATCTGACAGGGCCTATCGGTCTGGTCATCGGTAATGAAGGCGAGGGCGTTGGCAGACTGGTAAAAGAGAAGTGTGATTTTATTGCATCAATTCCCATGAAGGGAGATATTGATTCTTTGAATGCATCCGTGGCAGCAGGTGTGCTGGCTTATGAGATCGTACGTCAGAGATTACAGTAAATGGAGCTTATTATGTACGAAGATTATCAGGGTAGTACAGATGAAGAACTGATAGATCGGCTGCGTCAGGGCGAGAAGCAGATCACAGATTACATTATGGACAAGTATAAGAATCTGGTACGAAGAAAAGCCAAATCCATGTATATTCTGGGAGCAGACAGTGATGATCTGATACAGGAAGGGATGATTGGGCTTTTCAAGGCGATCAGAGACTATGATGCAGGCAGAGATGCAAGCTTCTATACCTTTGCTGATCTGTGTATATCCAGACAGATGTATACTGCGGTGCAGGCTTCCAGAAGAGAGAAGCATGCACCATTGAATTCCTATATTTCTCTTTATGCCAATCTGGCAGAGAATGAACAGGAAGAGAATGAAAGCGCCGATACGGCACTTGTGAACAGATTGACCTCAGGGACGGATACCAACCCTGAGGCCTTACTGATTGATAAGGAAAATGTAGCAGATATTGAGGCTGCGATAGAGAAGGAATTGAGCAGCTTTGAAAAACAGGTGCTGGACTTATATCTGACAGGAATGACATATTCACAGATCGCAAAAGTATTGGGCAGAGATGAGAAGTCAGCAGATAATGCACTGCAAAGACTGAAAGGAAAGATAAGAAGAGCAATGCATAAAAGCCATATGATGATAGCAGTAGGTCTGGTATGTCTGCTTTGGCCGTTGCAGGTATTTGCAGAGCAGGAAATGACACAGGTGTCAGTTGAAGCTGCTCCAATGGAAATATCACTCCCGGATGACTGCTATATCCTACAGCAGGAAATTGCAGAGGATGATCCGTATCTGCAAAAAGCAGGTGGAGACAGGGATAAGATAGAGGCTTATTATAAAGAAGCAGGTATTGTGCTAAATGCCATTGCACAGGATGATTCTTATGAGCTTGTAGTAACTGTAAACGAGAATCAGGATGTGACATATCTCTACAATATGCATTCAGTCCCTGATGAAAGTGTACGGGAGCTGGCACAGACCATTCAGAATACCTACGAAGAGCATGGATATACCGTAGATGATTTTTCACTGTATGAGAATGAAACTGCCAAATATATCGTCTTTTCCTTCGGACAGCAATATGAGGAAAAGGCAGTGCAATGCGTACAATACGATACAATCCGGGACAGCAGAATGTATAACATTACACTGCGAAGTTATACCGGAGAGGTGTCTGATGCAATGGAAGAAATGCTTCGTGAAGTGATAGACAGTATTGTGTATACACAGAACGAAGAGGCATTGACCTATGAGAATGAGCAGTGGGGCGTTTCTTATGAGTTGAATCCGGGCTGGAAAGAGATTACTTCGGATCAGGATGCGGACATTCAGGCGCAGTATATGCATACCAATGGGCTTGGAGAAAGCGTGCAGTTTATTGCCAGAGACATCTGGGGTGAAATGGATATGCTGCATCAGCTGACCAATACCAGAGGAGAACTGGATGGAGAGAGGGAACTGACGAAAGAAGAGATACATAAATTATATCCGTATTTGGGAGATTTCTTTGCCGGAGAGGACACAGTGAGCCAGAAGAAGATACAGGATAACTGGTATTTTGTCAGTGATACACCATTAGAATACAGCAGTGATAAGCTGCAGGGAGTGTATCAGCAAAAGACAGTGGCTGCCCTGCGGCAGGGTATATTATATGTCTGGCAGTATGGTGCTTATGAAGACGGCAATCTGCATGAGACAGATTATGACCATATGCTTTCGGGAATCACGTATCAGGAACCAAAATTGTTGCAGCAGGATGCGCAGATCTATCAGAATATGGTAAGAAAGATTCCATTGCTGATCTTTGGGGGAGTCGTGATACTTGGCGTACTTATAGCGGCAATGTTTCTATACATTCGTGGTGGAAAAGAAACTACTACATAAAATTCTCTCAATTATATACAGAACACGCAATAATCTGACGATATATATTATGTAACGATGATTACATAATGTATTCTTGGAGTCTTCTAAATGAAGCATTCTGAGATAGATTTTTGATATACAATGACATTTTCGTAGTGCGTACATGGTATGTACGCACTACGAAAATGGAAGCAGTATATCAGAAATATAGCCAGAATGATTTGTTTGAAGAAGATTCCGAGAGTACATCATAATATATAGGGGGAAGTTATGCAGGAGACAATAAGGAATCTAACAATTATTATTCCTGTTTATAATCCAGACAGCAGCCTTGTAGACACCGTAGATGGACTTTTGAAGAAAGGCTTTCAGGATATTATTGTGGTAAATGATGGAAGTGATGCAGGACATCAGATTCCATTACAACAGATAGAGGATAAATGTACTTTGATTCATCACAGAAATCGAAGAGGAAGGGATAAGGCTATCAGAACGGCAACTGCTTTCTGTATGGAGAATCGTAGACAATCAAGCGGAGCGATTATTGCACAGATTGAGAAAAGACAAAGACCTGAGGAGATTTATGCCTGTGCAGAGAATTTTGTGCAAAATGAATACAGACCCAAGGATAATGCAATCTCCAGAAGATTGTTCAGAATATTGCATGGGCTCAAACGTGGCGAGGCAATTTCCTTTGAGGAGAAAAAAGCAGGAAGATATAAAACAATGCTTGTCAACTACCGTGGAATAGGTTAGAATTATGTTAACAATTTAATAGACATCATAGGGATTGACGTGTAAGGGGTAGAAAAGATGACGCAGCAACAGAAGAAGATACTTATAGTAGATGATAAGTCAGTGAACAGGTACATTTTAAGCGGCATTTTTGAAAATGAATATGATATTCAGGAATGTGCAGATGGCAGCGAGGCGATAGAAGCCTTGGAGCAGGGCGGAGAAGATACGGCAGCAGTACTGTTGGATATTGTTATGCCCACCTGCGATGGTTTTGCAGTTCTGAAATACATGAAAGAGAATCAGCTGCAGGATGTTCCGGTAGTATTGATCAGTGCTAATGTAAATGATGAAAATATTCACAAGGCATATAGCTATGAAGTGGCAGATTATATACAGAAGCCTTTTCAGGAGCCTGTTGTAAAGAGAAGAGTCGAGAGCATTATTGAACTATTTGAGAAGAAGAAGTAGATGAAAGCCAAAGGCAGTCCATAAGGGCTGCCTTTTACAGCGTATAGATATACTGGTCATGGAAAGGCAAGAGTTTTTGTATGGATAAATATCAGGTTTTGAAAAAATATTTTGGATATGATTCTTTCAGGGAAGGACAGGAGAAATTAATAGATGGGCTTTTGGCAGGGCAGGATGTATTCGGTATCATGCCAACGGGCGCCGGTAAATCCCTGTGCTATCAGATTCCAGCATTGATGTTTCCGGGAATTACCCTGGTAATCTCTCCACTGATCAGTCTGATGAAGGACCAGGTCGCTGCATTGAATCAGGCGGGAGTGTACGCAGCATATCTGAACAGCTCCCTGACGCAGGGACAGTATTTTAAGGCGCTGGATTTTGCAAGAAAAGGTAAATACAAGATTATATATGTAGCCCCGGAGAGGCTTTTGACAGAGTCTTTTCTTGATTTTGCCATACATGCGGATATTTCATTCATCAGTGTGGATGAGGTTCACTGTGTATCACAATGGGGGCAGGATTTCCGTCCAAGTTATCTCAAGATTGTAGAATTTATCGACCGATTGCCAAGAAGACCCGTAGTAGGGGCTTTTACAGCTACCGCAACGCAGCCTGTCAGAGAAGATGTAACGAGAATCCTGCAGCTTCGCAATCCACGTATCGTAACTACGGGATTTGACAGAAGCAATCTGTATTTTGAAGTGAGGACGGCAAAGGATAAGATGGAACAGGTGCTTCGTCTTTTGCAGGAGCATGAGGGCGAGAGTGGTATTATCTACTGCATTACAAGGAAGCTGGTGGAAGAAGTGTATGAGAATCTCAAAGCCAGAGGAATTGCTGTGACCAAGTATCATGCAGGACTGAGTGACGAGGAGAGACGCACGAACCAGGATGATTTTATATATGACAGATGCAGTCTTATGGTAGCAACCAATGCGTTCGGAATGGGAATTGACAAACCGGATGTGAGATTTGTTATCCATTACAATATGCCCAAGAATATGGAGAGTTACTATCAGGAGGCGGGACGTGCAGGCAGAGACGGAGAGCCATCTTCCTGTATTCTGCTCTACAGTGGACAGGATGTACGAACCAATCAGTTTTTCATTGAAAATAACAGAGAAAATGAGGAACTCAGCGAGACGGAACTGGAAGAAGTCATTGCAAAAGACAGGGAGCGTCTGAAGAAAATGACGTATTACTGCTACACCAAAGACTGTCTGCGTGAGTATATGCTGGGGTATTTTGGAGAGCCGGCAAAGGGATATTGCGGCAATTGCAGTAATTGCCTGCAGAATTATGAAGAAGTGGACGTATCCAGATATGCAAGAATTATTCTCTGCTGCATCGAGGAATGCAGGGAGCGGTATGGAATGACCACGATTCTGGAGACTCTGCGTGGCAGCAGGAGTGAGAAGGTGCTGCGTTACAGATTAAATGAGAACAGCTATTATGGCACAGTTACGGATGCCAGCATGGATCGACTCAAACAGATCGTAAAACAGCTGCTTGCCAAAGGATATCTGAATCAGACGGATGATGAGTATGGTTTGCTAAAACTAACTGAGAACTCTTATGATATCACAGTCAAGGGAGAGCAGGTCATGTTGAAGCTGCCAAAGGAGCAGGAAAAGGTGACAATAGAGCGCAGAGTACAGTTAAAACCTCAGACAGGCATACGAAGAAGGGCGGCATCCAGCAATCCGGAGCTTTACGAGATATTGCGTAATCTGCGAAATGAGACAGCCAGAAATATGCATGTTCCTGCATATGTGGTATTTGCTGATAAAACGTTGCAGGAAATGAGTACATATCTTCCTGTTACCAGAGAAGAGATGCTGGAGATCAGTGGTGTGGCACAGGCAAAATATGAGAAATACGGAGAATTGTTCATAGAAGTCATCAGAGAATATAAAGCTGGACATGAAGAGACGCACAAGTTACCAACTGCCAGGGCAAGGATTAGATTCTAAGGTCATTTTTAGGAATTATTTGCATGCAAATGAAGAGAAGCAGGCATGCGGAATGGTTACAATGAAAACAGATGATGGATAGACAGAATCACGATATTTTATTATAATTATGGAGGGTTACAACTATGGTAAAAGGATTTAAAATGAAACTGTATGAAGGACAGGAAGCAGAGTACGAGAGAAGACACAACCTGTTATGGCCGGAGATGAAGGATATGATTCATGAGCATGGCGGCAAGAATTATACGATTTTCCTGGACAAAGAGACATTGACCCTGTTTGGTTATATTGAGATTGAAGACGAATCTCTGTGGGCTAAGGGCGCTGATACTGCGATTAACCGTAAATGGTGGGATTACATGGCAGATATCATGGAGACCAATCCAGATAACAGCCCTGTAAGTATTGATCTGAAGACGGTATTTCATTTGGATTAATTTGGATTAAATAGAGGATAAAGGTATGAAATATGAAGTAATTGATATGAAGGTTGCACATTCGGTACAGGCAACGCTCACGATTTATGCACATGAGGATTATCAGGAGGTGTATGGAGAACGTAAGAGACCGATGATCGTGATCTGTCCGGGTGGTGGCTATGAGCATGTGTCACCAAGGGAAGGAGAGGCGATTGCTCTGCAGTTCATGACTACAGGCGCGCATGCGGCAGTACTGAGATATGATGTGTCAGGGCAGGGAGCAGAGTTCCCGCAGCATCTGCTGGAACTGGCAGCATCTGTAGCTTATGTGAGAAAACATGCAGCAGAATATTGCATTGACCCGGATAAGATATTAGTAGCCGGTTTCTCCGCAGGTGGACATCTGGCAGCAAGCCTTGGATGCTTCTGGAAAGAGAAATGGCTGGAAGAACTGATGCAGGCGGAGACAGGAGCAACAATGAAGGATTATCAGCCAAATGGTGAGATTCTGGCTTATCCGGTCATTACCTCCGGTGAGTTCGCTCACAGAGGTTCTTTTGTAAAAATTATGGGCAGCGAAGCAGAACAGGGTTATGCACCGCTTGGACTCTCTGCCACAGAATTGGAAGAGAAGCTGAGTCTGGAGAATCAGGTTACGTCAGATTTCCCGCAGACCTTTATGTGGCATACCTTTGAAGATGGAGCCGTTCCTTTGGAAAATTCCCTTTTCTTTGCAGAAGCACTGCGCAAAGCTGGTGTGAACTTTGAATACCATGTATTCCCTCATGGTGGACATGGCTATGCGCTGGCAACAAAGGAAACTGCCATGAAAGAAGGCAAAGAGATCAACGCCCAGTGTGCCCAGTGGATTGATCTGTTCAAGAGCTGGATGAAGTATAATGTATATGATATCTAAAAATAATTTGTGTAAATAATAAAAACGATGTTAGAAAACGTTATGTAGTCTAACATCGTTTTTTTAATGATCTTTTTTATCCATATGTTCAAGAGCATATTCACAGGCTTGAATAACGAAATTGGAGAAGGTTACATCTTGTCCTTCGATTGCAGAATTAATTTGTTCGATTAAACGGATTGGAAAACGAATTGTTTTGTTTTCACTTTCCTTACGATTGGGCTTAATTTGAAATGACATTTTTTTTGCCTCCTTTGCACATATTGTATTGCAAAAACAAGTAAAAATATGCACTGATATATGTATTGCTATTTGCATTACATATATAAACTGATAATATTGCAAAAATGCATGACAAAATGCATTGACAATATGAGGGAGATTGGTATAACAT
>CAVBMG010000079.1:0-15292 GCA_963596435.1 Agathobacter sp. | reverse complement strand
CAATTCATTCAAAAATTTTCATTTTTGACTTGACTTTTAATAGTTAGTCTTTCTGTCAGTTATCATCCTCTTCTGCATCCAATGCATCTCCCACACTCTCATGAAGGACAAATACACGGTAATACAGACTCAGGGATTCCAGAAGTTCCTGTCTCTGCACCTTGATTTCCTTCACTAAAAGACCACTGCTGATCTCGTCATAAAGAATGTCATCCTCATATGCTTCGGTGTCAAAGCTTACACTTCCATCCTCTTCAAATACAATTGTGAATACACCGCCTACCTCTTCTGTAAAAAGTACACAAATGATATGCAGTTCATCCTGTATTGATTGAGGGATTCCCTTAAACTGCTCATTAAAATAATATTTCTGTTCATATGCGTTTGCACCACAAAGCACAACTCGCTTATCCTGATTTTCCATTGTTTACCAGCCTTTTCCTAATTATACATATCCATATATGCCTCTGACTGATACTTCACCGGCATACACGGCAATAATCTCTCCATCCTCTTTCTCAACCAGAAGTTCGCCCTTCTCATTGATACTGCGGGCGATTCCTTCGTATTCACCCTTAGGATCAAGTACTCGTACTTTCTTTTCTCTGTTCAACAGATATTTGTTGTAAGTATCTACCAGCCCTGACAGATCATATGTCTTCTGGAATATCTCGTATTCCTGTTCAAAATAATGCATGACTCTTGCAATGAATCTTGAGCGGTTCACTTTATGTCCAAGCTCCATGTAAAGTGAAGTTGCTCTGTCAGCCAGTTCTCCAGCAAAAGAGGTCTGATTCACATTGATGCCAACACCCACTACAACATAATGTATCGCATCCAGCTCGGCACTCATCTCTGTCAGAATACCGCATACCTTTTTCCCGTTCATTACGACATCATTGGGCCACTTGATACCACAGCCGTCAGGGTCGATCTCTTCCAGCGCCTCCACAACCGCCAGTGCCATGACCAGTGTCAGTGCAGATGCCTTATCCGGGTTGCAGTCAGGGCGAAGCAGTAAAGACATATAAATGGCTTCTCCTGAAGGAGATATCCAGGCTCTGCCTCTTCTGCCTCTTCCCGTTGTCTGCATGTCAGCCACTACCAGAGTTCCCTCCGGCTTGCCTTCTTCTGCCAGTGCCTTTACATCCAGATTGGTAGAACCTGTCTCTTTGTGATAAACGAGATTTCTTGCCACCCATTTGGTATCTATATTGGCGCTGATCTCAATTGCAGACATCATATCATCATTTTCCGTCAGACGGTATCCTTTATTATTGACTGCTTCAATCTGATAGCCATCCTTCTCCAGCTGTTTGATTGCCTTCCACACAGCAGTTCTGGATACCCCAAAATACTCACATAATTCCTGTCCACTGACATAATCATCCTTCTCTTTCAAAAGACGGACAATCTCTTCCTTGTTCATATATCTTATGCCCCCAAAGTAGCTGCCATGACAGCTTTAATGGTATGCATACGGTTCTCTGCCTCATCAAAGACAAGAGACTGTGCAGATTCAAACACTTCATCTGTTACTTCCAGATCTGTAAATCCATACTTTTCTCCCTGTTCCTTACCGATCTTGGTCTTCAGATCATGGAAAGCAGGCAGACAATGCAGGAAGATTGCCTTTTCCCCAGCATTACGCATTACATCGCTTGTAACCTTATAAGGAGAAAGAACTTTAATACGTTCTGCCCATACTTCCTCAGGCTCACCCATAGATACCCATACATCTGTGTAAATAACATCTACATTCTTAGTTCCTGCATCTACATCCTCTGTAAGTGTAATGGTAGCACCTGATTCCCTGGCATATTCCTGACACTGTGCTACGAGCTCTGCAGCCGGGAAATATTCTTTCGCTGTACATGCAGTAAAATGCATACCTAACTTGGAGCATGCGATCATCAGGGAATTACCCATATTGTAGCGAGCATCTCCCATATAAGTCAGTTTAATTCCCTTGAGTGTACCAAAATGCTCTCTGATCGTGAGCATATCTGCTAACATCTGTGTAGGGTGATATTCATTGGTCAGACCATTCCATACAGGTACACCTGCATATTTTGCCAGTTCCTCTACGATAGTCTGTTCAAAACCTCTATATTCAATACCTTCATACATTCTTCCCAATACTCTTGCTGTATCGGCAATACTTTCTTTCTTACCAATCTGTGATCCTGTAGGGTCAAGATAAGTTGTTCCCATTCCCAGATCATGTGCTGCCACTTCAAAGGAGCATCTGGTTCTTGTACTTGTCTTTTCAAAAATAAGTGCTACGTTCTTACCACGAAGTGTATCATGAGGGATTCCCTTCTTCTTCTTCTCCTTGTAGGAAGCAGCCAAATCCAAAAGATATACAATCTCTTCCGGTGTATAATCTTTAAGTGTTAAAAAATGACGTCCTTTTAAATCCATAACTTCTCCTCCTTCAAATGTTGGTAACTATTCAGAATAGCTCCATTGTACTACGTTTTATGTATCTGGGCAAGAAAAACAAAGAGTACGCACAGGACTCTCAGGACAAAAAAAGTGCAGACGCGATTATCTGCACTTTAAATCCAAATTACCAGAATACATGATTTCCAATAATAATGCCATCTTTGTTCCCTGCTCTTCTGAAATGCAGTGCATCTCCGATATTGCAGTTGCCGTTGATTGCTTCCTGTGCTGCCTGTAGACAGCTGGCTTTGATATTACCGCTCAATGCCAGATTGCTCATCTTCGTGGAATTAGCCGGTGAGAACTGACCTGATGCATAGATTACATCTGTAATCGTATTAGGATATGCTCCACATCTGACACGGTTCATAACAACAGATGCCACAGCAAGCTGTCCCTCATAGCTCTCTCCACCTGCTTCACACTGTACAAGAGCTGCAAGAATATTCAACTCTGATGCGGATGTAAGAACTGCTTCCTTCTGCTGCTTACGTGTTGCTTCTCTCTCTGCTGCCGCCTTTGCTCTGGCTGCTTCCTTCTCTGCTGCCTCTCTTGCCTGGATTGCTTCTACAGACTCTGCTGTATCCAGATCAAACTCTACCTTCACATATTCTGCAGCCACATAACCGGTCTCGCCTTCATAATTGATGCTTACCCAGTCACCGTCTTCCTCTATTGCTTCTACAGCTTCGCCCATAGCCAGTAATCCAAGCACTCCTGAATCCAGGCTTGCTTCTTTTCTGACACGAAGTGTCTCTGTCTCTGAATAAGCTGTCAGAATACCAACTTCCTTCGCTTCCTTCTGTGCTTCTTCTCCAAAATACAGATAATCGTCGCTGACCCATCCTGTCACATCACCGGACTGAATCTTGGTCCAGTTGTCCTGACGTTGCAGAATGTCACCGCCACAATCCTTATATAATACTCCGACTTTCTCAGAATCCTGATTCGGCTCTTTACGTATATTAACATACTGATTAACTTTTGCCATAACAAGTGTAGATTCCGTGTCCTTCTCATCCATTGCATGGATTGGAGCAATATCTGAGGTCTGTTTTCTGACCAATGCGGTAAGCTCTGCATCATTCATTGCCACATCCACATCTACCAGAACGGCAGCTCCTGCATTCAACTGCTCTATTGAAGTATCCTGTTGCTTCTTAGTAGATGTTGTCACTACCAAATCCCGTGTCTCAGCAGCATCTGTAGTAATAGGCATCATTGTCATTACCATTGCCAGACACAGTACATATAGCATGGAACTCCATTTTCTAAGATTTGTTTCCATAGTTTTCTCCAATTTTTCAAAGTCTTTTCGTTCTTAATACAATCTTATAACAAATGTTACGTTTTTGTTAACATCATTACGATTTTATATAATAGCAAAGAGTCCGCCACTTGTCAAGTGAACGGACTCTTTGTCTGTCTTTTCTATGCACTTTTTACAAAAAATTACATGGATTTTGATTTGTTGACACAGGCTTCCATGGCATCCATAACAGCTGCACGAAATCCTTTCTCTTCCAGGACTTTCACCGCTTCGATGGTAGTTCCCGCAGGAGAGCATACCATATCTTTGAGTTCTGCAGGGTGCTTGCCGGTCTCAAGAACCATCTTTGCACTTCCCATTACGGACTGCGCTGCGAATTCATATGCCTGGCTTCTTGGCATTCCCGCCTGTACTGCTGCATCTGCCATAGCTTCTATGAACATGAATACATACGCCGGTGAACTGCCACTGACACCAATTACCGCATCCATCAGCCTTTCCGGTATCAGGCTTGCCTTGCCGAAGCTCTCCATCAGTTCCAGAGCAAGCTTCTCATCATCCTTTGTGACTGTATTATTAATGCATACGCCAGTACATGCTTCCCCAACAAGTGCAGGTACATTCGGCATACATCTTACCAGACGGATTGCCTTACCGAATTCCTTCTCAATCCAGTCAAGGCTTTTACCTGCCGCAATAGAAATGACAAGCGTGTCATTTGTTACAAACTCCTTAATTTCTTTAATTACTTCTGGGAAAAAGACAGGCTTTACCGCCAGCACAACAACATCTGCTTCTTTGGCAATTGCCGCATTATCTGTGCATGTTTTGATACCATATTTCTCATGAATACGTTTTGCAGTCGCTTCTGTTTTGGAAGACCCTATCAGTTCTTCTTTTGTATACAATCCCTTCGCAAGAATTCCACCGATCATGGCATTCGCCATATTTCCCAAACCTATAAAACCAATCTTCATTTTAATAACCATGCCTTTCTCGCCTTTGTCTGGCTGCCTCATACATGAGTATGGAAGTTGCCATTGCCGCATTAAGTGATTCCACCTGTCCCAACATGGGAATCTTGATATATCTCGTTGCTGCGTCTGCAGTCTCTCTCTTCAATCCATTTCCTTCATTTCCAATGAGAAATGCTGTTCCAACACGATAGTCTGCCTCATCATAACACACACTGTCCTCCAGATGTGCTGCATAGACCTGGATTCCTTTATTTTTCAACGTGTAAATCGTGTCCTTCAGATCCGTTGTCTGATAAAAAGGCATTCTGTAGATTGATCCCATCGTAGCCCTGATTACCTTGGGATTAAAGATATCTACCGTGTCTTTTGTCATAATGACACCATCTACTCCCGCGCCCTCTGCCGCTCTCAGAATCGTACCAAGATTGCCCGGGTCCTGTAAATCCTCCAATATGACCAGAAGTGGTGCCTTTTGCGTCAGCAGCTGTTCCAGTTCATAGTGCGGTGTCTTTAATACACTCAGAATTCCCTGTGGCGTTCTGGTATCTGCAACTCTTTTAAATACATCATCAGATACAATCTCATAGCCTGTCGTCTTGAGGCAATCCTTAAAGCTGCACTTTGCCCAGAAGCTCTCTGATACATAGACTTCCTTGATCCACGCCTGTGGCGCTTCCAGAAACATCTTAGATCCCTCTACAATAAAAGACTGCTGTGCGCGCCGCTCCTTGGATTTCTGGCATAACGCCATTAAATTCTTCATTCTCTGATTTGAAGCGCTTGTTATCATTCTAATCTCCCTGTGTTTAATTCCTATACTTATTTCTTATGTTTTTTCCTTGTGTCCAAAAGTCTGGCTGCCACATCATTGTGCGCCATGACCATGAGGTGTTCTTTATCCTGAATCACATAATCTGCTGAGGGCATGATATTCATTTCCTCATCCTCACCCCTGCGGATACCAAGAATGGACACCTTGTATTTTGCGGCAATGTTAGACTCTCTGATGCTCTTGCCTACCCATTCCTGCAAAGGGCTGATTTCATAGATTCCATAAGGGCCTGGGAGATCAATATAGTCAAATATATTATCCAGACTGTAACGCTCTGCCCATTTCTCCGCAATGTCCTTATCCGGATAGATTACCTCATCTGCCCCATTGCGCAACAGGAACTTCGCCTGAATATCCCTGGTCACTTTACTGATGACCCGCTTAGCCCCCAGTTCCTTTACTAGACTTGTAATCTCCAGACTGCTCTGGAAATTCGTACCTATGCAGACAAATACGGCATCAAAATTCCTCACACCTATTGTCTTTAATACTTCTTCCCTGGTGCAGTCACCAATCTTGGAGCTGGTAGCATATGGCACCATATCCTCAATGGCTTCTTCATTCTCATCTATAATCATGACGTCATGTCCATTTTCCAGAAAGTTCTTCGCCAGATGATGTCCAAAACGTCCCATTCCAATAATCAATATTGATTTCATTGCGTTCTCCTATCCTACTATAATCTTTTCCTGCGGAAGCCTGATGGTATCTGATGTGTTTTTCTGGGCAAATACCAGTGCAAAAGACAAACTGCCCAATCGTCCACAATACATTAGTACAATCAGAATCAATCGTGACACGGTGTTCAAATCTCTGGTTATACCCGTGCTCATTCCCACTGTATTGATTGCTGAAAATACTTCCAGCAGTACGTCTGCCATATCAAAAGGCTGCATTGCCATAATGATGATCGCTGCCAGCGCAGCCAGCATAAAATTGGTCACTACAACTGCATTTGCCTTCTTTACCACATCATCTGTCAGTCTCCTGCCAAACAGATTGATATCTTCGTGATTTCGTATCATGGCTGCTGCATACAGAAGCAATACCACAATCGTTGTCGTCTTGGCTCCACCTGCTGTAGAACCAGGGCTTCCGCCTATGAACATCAGCAATATCGTCAGCATTTTCCCTGCATTGGAGAGTCCTGCCACATCTGTGGTATTAAATCCTGCTGTTCTCGGTGTTACAGAGCAAAAGGCTGCGCCTAATGCCTTTTCCACTGGTGTTAATCCAGCCAATACTCCATGATTCTCAAGAAGCAGGAACGCAATTGTAGTAATTACCGTCAATCCGATTGTAACCGTCAGAACAATCTTCGTATGCAGTAAGTACTTCTTAAAATGCCATTTGTTACGCATCAGGTCATCCCATACAATAAAGCCGATACCTCCGGTCAGAATCAGGAACATGACCACCATATTGACCAGAACATCTCCTTCAAAAGACACCAGTGATGCATAAGCCTCTTCGCACCCCATCAGGTCAAAGCCTGCATTGCAAAAAGCCGACACTGCATGAAAAATAGAAAAAGCAATTCCACGCAATAATCCGAATCGTGGAATAAACCTGGTCGATAACAGCAACGCTCCGATTCCTTCTATTAAAAGAGTTCCCTGCACAATCTTGCGTGCAAGTCTTACTACCCCTGCTATCTCCATGGAGTTTACACTTTCCTGCAGATTCTCACGCTGTTTTAATCCTATCTTCTTCTTCAGGATAATAGAGATATAGACACCTATCGTCATAAATCCCAGACCACCTATCTGAATCAACGTGAAAATCACGACAATTCCAAACGTAGTCCAGTTCTGATATGTGTCTGCTACGATCAGCCCTGTCACACAAGTCGCTGAAGTCGCTGTAAAAAGTGCATTCAGGACATTGGGCTGCCCTGAGCGCACGGAAATCGGCAAACTCAACAGTATTGTACCGATCACTATGATCAATGCAAAACCTAACGCCACCAGTCTGGTAGTTGAACGTTTAATCTTGTATTTATTTTGTTTTTTCAACTCCCCTTAGATCTCCTTTATACGTTATATACTAGGCTCATTATAGCAATCTGCCATAACAAAAACAATCCGAAAATAAGAATCTTATCTTCGGATTGTTTTATTTGACTTTATTTATTAATCCTGATTATCTGGATAACTTTCTACAGATATCATACTGATATTCGTTGATTGTCTTCTCCATATTCAATGCTTCTTCAATGTCGAAGTCTACAAATTCGCCATGCTTGTATGCTACAACACGGTTGGACTTACCTGCACACAGAATATCTGCTGCATAAGCACCCATGATAGAAGCATAGAAACGGTCTTTACATGTAGGGCTGCCGCCACGCTGTAAGTAACCAAGAATTGTTGCACGAGTCTCAATACCTGTAGCTGCTTCAATTCTCTTAGCCATAGATGTAGAATGTCCAATACCTTCTGCATTTACAATGATATGGTGAGTCTTACCACGTTTTCTGCTGGCAATGATATTGTTGATCAGTTCCTGCTCGTTATAATCATATTTCTCAGGAAGAAGGATATCTTCTGCACCATTTGCTACGCCTGTCCACAAAGCAATGTAGCCTGCATTACGTCCCATAACTTCGATAATAGAACATCTCTCATGAGATGAAGAGGTATCTCTTACCTTATCAATGGCTTCCATTGCTGTGTTGATTGCTGTATCAAATCCAATGGTATATTCTGTACATGCAATATCAAGGTCGATTGTACCAGGAAGACCGATAGTATTGATTCCATTTCTCGCAAGAGCCTGCGCACCACGATAAGAACCGTCACCGCCAATTACTACCAAGCCATCGATACCGTGCTTTCTACAGATGTCTGCTGCATGGGCCTGTACATCCGGCTCCTTGAATTCCAGGCAACGAGCTGTACCAAGAATTGTACCACCACGCTGAATAATATCAGAAACGTTCTGCTTCTGCATGTCAACGATCTCTTCATTTAAAAGACCTGCGTAACCTCTCTTAATACCCTTTACCGTAACGCCATTAGAAATAGCTTTTCTAACAACTGCACGGATTGCTGCATTCATACCCGGTGCATCTCCACCACTTGTCAACACACCAATGCACTTAATCTCTTTGGACATGATAATACCTCCTATGCATATATAACATAAACATTGTTATTTTTTTCTCATTCACCTTCTTATTTTAATCTATTTTATTCCAGATTACAATATAATTTGATAAAAAATTATCAAGTCTGGGGAAATATATTATCTATTCTATCCCTCTGTCATACGGTCATCTTGAATCTCTGCAAATACTCCCTTGCCATTTGTGCTGATACATGCAATTTCTTTTGCAAACGCTCCAAAATGTCATTTTCCGATAAACCAAATTCAAATCCGGACTCAATAATCTCCTCGGCTCTGCCTTCTGTTCTTCCTTCAATTCTTCCCTTACTGATTGCATTATCCAATACCTCACACATCGTCTTCACCTCTCCCTGTGCACCATTCTGCATCTCTTCAAACCGGTCATCCTGAGTCAGAACACTCATGAGTTTCAATACTGCATCTACATGCTTCATAACTTCTTGACTGGGATTATATTCCTTATTCGTTCTCATCTGCACGAAATAATCTGCCACTATCCTGAAATCGCTCTGGAACATCTCCACTTGTTCTGGTGTCAAATATGCTATCTCAAATACATGTATCTTATAATCATTCACATACTGACTTAATTCCTTAGGAATATTCTTAAAACATTCTCTTAAACTTCTCGGCTTATCCCAATGATCCATCCCAAAATATAATACAATGGAAATCACTGGATACTTTTCTTCCCCCTCATGTTCTTTAAGTATCTGACTCCGGTAAGTCGCCCCATCATATCCTATCATTCTAAGCGGCATGTATGGGTGCGCATCCGTCTGGTTCTCCAGTCCAAGCAACGCTATCTTGATATGCCCGTCTTTCCAGAACTTGGCAATGTCCCTCTCCTGCTCATGAACCTTCTTATCAGCTTTGTAAATAGTCTTATTGCCATCCGCTTCCAGATGTTCCTGCAAAATAACCTGTTTACCATCACACAACAATACATTTATAATGTCGGCAAAGACATCATTGTATGCCTCCAGGTAATTCTCTGTCAGATCCTTTTCTCCCATATGTACCACTCCATCTTATATGCTTCAAATGATATTCGCATAATACCATTCAATAGGCATAATACTATATATTTTGTGTAGAGTCAATACATATGTTCGGAACTTTTGTTCTTGTTTGGATAAATAAAAACCGAACTTTATGATATTATATTATCACAAAAAGTCCGATTTTACCATGTATACTCATTTCCTTTTCTATACATTCTCTTCTCCAAATCTTATAAATTCCACTCTTAAACATGATGGGCATAATATAACGCCTTTATCATTTTGCATATATATATTTTTTGTTTCCCAGAAACATTATAAAACAACCTCAACAAAGGCGATGACTACAGCGCTACCCTTCCGGCAATTCAGATTGGTATTCTGGACTTTACACCCTTCCCTGAAAAACCCAGCTTTTATTCTAAAAATCTTATGATGGATACAGAAACCCACCATGTTTACAGTAGCAAATTTGCAATTCATGTGTTAGACTTAAAGCAGATAAATAATGCTTCCAGCGAAGATAAGCACTGGGGATTGGACAATTGGGCGAAGCTTTTTAAAGCTACTACTTGGGAGGATGTTAAGATGATCGCAACAAATAATAAATATCTTACAGAAGCCGCTAACACCATGCACGAACTATACTCTGACCGTGAAATGCGCCGTCAGATGGAGAACCGTGAGGATTTCATCCGCCGCCAGAAGCGTGACCAACGGATGCTGAAAGATCAGGCAGATATCATTGCTGAACAGGCTGATGAAATTGCAAGACTTCGGGCACAAATTGAAGCTTTAAAAAAATCTCTGTAGACACACATCACTATATTATAAATGGATATAAGGCAGCATTTATAGCCGCTGCCTTATATGTATAACATTCCTTATATTACTTGCGAAATCTCTTCAGAACATTCCTGTACATATGCTTACTTGAAATAACACTTCAATCTCATAAAATCCAATGCCTCTCTATTTACTTTCTTTATTCTTTCTATTTTTATATATTCTCCATACCTTATAAATTCCAATCTTAACCATTCCTGCCTTTACCAGTTTTATACATCTAACCTTTATGCTATCATCTGACACCTTATGCCTGAGTCGTTCTTTATCCATATTTCCAAATTATTTAAAGAAATATTCCCTGCTCTTAGGCATCTGTGGAGATTTGTAAATTGCTGGATTATATTTTACCGCTGTTTGATATTCGACCTGTTGCCATTTCATCTTATCCTGTATCTCTTTAAAAAGCTCATTACCTTTTTCTGAGTTCACAATAACCAGCGACGTTCCCTTATCGTCAAAAAGGCACGGCAAAACCTGTTCAATTCCCCAGAAGTCAGCCAGTGAAATATCACTGATATTTGTCGATGGCTTACATATGCATTCATAACATGATGGACGCAATATAACATCTTTTAAAAAAGTTCGCATATACAAATCTTTATCATGCCCTTTTCGATACTCTGTATCATGACTGAAAGGAATTGATACAGAGTATCGACTCCATCCATCGGTCTTTGACCGATACGACGGAATCGATTCTCTGTCACGCGGTTTTCCGACAAGTTTTTCTATATGTGCTATATATTTTCTCCATACCAATGGTGATGGAACGCCATGACAGACTACATCAACACAAGTAAGTTTCTCGTACTCTTTCTGTAAAAAGCTTTTCAAACCTCTCACTTCGCAAGGTGTTCCTGAAAAGAGGACTTCTTTCCCACTATCAAGATCCCTTTTTACCTGCACAAACGTCTGCTTCTTATCGCTTTGCATATATTTTGAACCTTGGAGCATGCTAAGATCATTTATATCATCTATACACACATGCTGAACCAGCCATTCTTCATCAAATGCGGCTCCATAGACTTTACCGCCCTTAGCAAGTATGCATTTTGCCAATAACGAAAAAACGCCGCCTGAAGAACTCCTTAGTCTATCTTCCTCTGATATATTGATACACGCATATGCAGTGCCTTTTCTGTCTGTTTGGCTAGCCATTGGATGATTTATCATACATATCTTGTCACATAGTCCACAATTAATGCATTTTTCTTTATCAGTCCAAGGATATAGAAAACCTTCCTCATCTACTTGCATCGTAATACATTGTTTTGGGCAAATAGATACACATGCACTACAGCCACAACAATTTGTCTTATTCATTTGATTTCTTCCTCTCATATACTTAAATGCTCCAATTTTTGAATCATCTTTAACTTGTATAAATGTCTTATTTTTAGTACGAGTTTTTACATTTCAAACGAATTTTTACATTTCGCATTGTGCTTTTCTTTTTCCCTGCTATAATACCCCTACAGACGTCTGCAAATGATAAAAATAAGGAGCTTTATACTATTGAAAACAACTACAAATTTTACACCAGCCCTGCAGCAGGCAAGCGGTTCTTTTCCGTACAATCTAACAAATGATTACCTATTTCGAATCTTGTTCCAGAAAAATCAGGAAGCATTGAAGGGGCTGCTCATTTCACTGCTGCATCTGAATCCTGATGATATTTCTTCTGTCATTATCACTAATCCGATTGAAATCGGTGATGACATCATGGCAAAGGAATTTATTCTGGACATTAATGTCATCCTAAATGGCTACCGCCAGGTTGACCTGGAGATGCAGGTAGTCAATTACCATGACTGGTCAGAGCGTTCTCTCAATTACCTGTGCAGATTATTTAACAACCTCAACAAAGGCGATGACTACAGTGCTACCCTTCCGGCAATTCAGATTGGTATTCTGGACTTTACACCCTTCCCGGAAAACCCCAGCTTTTATTCTAAAAATCTTATGATGGATACAGAAACCCACCATGTTTACAGTAGCAAATTTGCAATTCATGTGTTAGACTTAAAGCAGATAAATAATGCTTCCAGCGAAGATAAGCACTGGGGATTGGACAATTGGGCGAAGCTTTTTAAAGCTACTACTTGGGAGGATGTTAAGATGATCGCAACAAATAATAAATATCTTACAGAAGCCGCTAACACCATGCACGAACTATACTCTGACCGTGAAATGCGCCGCCAGATGGAGAACCGTGAGGATTTCATCCGCCGCCAGAAACGTGACCAGCGGATGCTGAAAGAGCAAGCAGATATCATTGCCGAAAAGGATTCTGCTCTCGCCGAAAAAGACTCCGCTTTAGCCAGACAGGCTGATGAAATTGCCCTAAAGGATTCTGCTTTAGCTGAAAAAGACTCCGCTTTAGCTGAACAGGCTGACGAAATTGCAAAACTTCGGGCACAAATTGAGTCTTTAAAAAAATCTCTGTAAATACACACATCACTATATTATAATATAAGGCAGCATTTGTAATCGCTGCCTTATATGTATAACATTCCTTATATTACTTGCAAAATCTCTTCAAAACATTTCTGCACATATCTTTTGCTTCTTTATATACTGGCATTGTTTCTCTTTCTAATAGGCAGCCATATCACATACGGATGCTTTATCAAAATACATAAAATCATAAATAGTACAAAAAGTAGCAGATTCTCAATTTCCAACCGCTATTCAAAAGGCTGAATATGATAAAATAAAATTAACTCCACTTCATGTCCAAAACCAATTACATGCATACCTATTGTTAATTAGAATCTAATTATATTCTATTTTCTCCAACGTTTTAATACATCATTAATTGTTACTGGTTCATTCTGATCTATTTTTTTTCCATTCTTCATTCCATACATCACAGACATTTACATTTTTTGACTGCGGCTCTGGATTCGGTTTTTCCATTTGTACAATAGATGGTAAAGGGGGCGCATCGCCCACAATAAGGCATTGACCAGGTTGTAATGTAGGCAATACATGCTTTTATGCTTTTTAAAGAAAGCATTACCATCTATATACAGTGATACTGCATTATTTTGTACTAATCTTCCCATTGGGAATGCATATTTTTCATTATTTTGAAATATTTTATCCAAGATGCTTTGAACTGCAATATCTACTTCCTCTGTAGGTGATGGAAACAATGTAGAGCCAGATATGAACTCATCATTTCTAATGACTCCAACAGGTTCATCCGTCATCAAATATTTTTCTTTCTCATTTACATCTGCACCAGCTTTAATACTTTTAATTGACGCTATTAAGTAATCATAATTACCTACTGCTATTTTTACATACTTTCCTATCTTCAAATTCTCTTTATTCTGTTCAAAATCATTAAATTCCATGCGAGTTACTATTTCATTTACTGAACTTTCCAAAACTTTACCTATCATACCTCTACCTCATCTCTCATTTTAAGTAAAAACTCAATCTGTGCAAAGTTTTGCACATCTAATACTTCAATATTTACATCCTGTTTTGATAGATTCTCTGGTAATTCATTTGCGAATTGAAAAATATCATCCTGTTTGTTTAAATTGATTGCATTTATACAATCTGGATAATCTCCGCATACCTTAACTCTAAACTCCATCCACCCATCACTTAACTTATTCTCTGGCATTCTATTAAATGCTTCTATGTAAAACTCATCTCCTCTATACCCAGTCTCTACCTCAATTCCTTTTTGGTACAATCTTACAACTAAACTATCTATTTTCTTTTTATCATAACCTAAAATACATACTATAGCAGGAATATGTAATTTTATTTTAGTGCAATAAACATCTACAAAATCTTTTATAAAAACAACAATTTGATCATCAAAATTCTCTATATCCATCGGATTGAATATTAAACATCGTTTTTTATAATTATAATTTAATATTGATGATAATTGCATTCTCCTGCATTTAATAAGATTTTTATAATTTGCTAATTCTTTTGTCCATCTTGAAATAGCTGTTTTCTTTAATAATCGCAACTCCGCTATCAGCTCATCTTTTGTTATATTTCGTTTAGATTCTATCTTTAGCATACTTAGTGTTGCTATTTGGGGGATCGCATTCGGATACACAATATCTTCTATATCCTTTCCATCAAATCCATTTTGTTTGAGCAACTTCAGATTTTCTTCATGCAGATTTTCATAAGACTTACCTATGTGAAATGTAAATTTGTGATTAATAAATTCCAATACATCACATGCAGGTTTTATCTTATTCTTATTGTAATAATCAACAATTTTCTTTTTATCTTCTTTACTCTTGCGCTCCTTCTGAATCAGATTAATAATGTCCTTATCTTCAGCTTTTTTATAAAAGCAATATAATCACAAATATAATCTTCATTTTTTGTTTTAAGCATATCTTCTATAACAGTTTGAGGTATATTTTTTATCCCCTGTGTTCCATTTGGGAAAAATGCATATAAAATAATTTTATGTTAGAATCCTTTGTTAATGTGAAAGTCTTCAACATTTGTAAAATTGGTTTATATACCTTTGACCAATTAAATATATCTACAGTCTCATGATATTTGCATTGCATTGTATTGCTGTTACACATGATGAACCTATTTTGTCAATGTCCTCAATAATCCCCTCCAGCATAATAGATTCACCATTAGACTTCAATATTTCATTCAATGACAAATTAAATTGATACATAAATCCCTCAATTGTCGAATCCGCTTCCCCTCCCAATAATAATTCCTCCCATAATAATCTTTGTTTTTCTCTTGTTAACTCGCTTTTTCTCACATTTTC
>CAVBMG010000078.1:0-15489 GCA_963596435.1 Agathobacter sp. | reverse complement strand
CACAAGATGTCCAGTGGACATCTGCTCTGTGCCGACCGAAGCGGCAGCGGAGACCAAAAAAATCTGATAACACATTATAGCACAAAATGAAAATGACATGGTGAACTGATTGAAATGCTTCTGATTTTTTGTAACTGATGATTGAATGATAAGGAGTTCGATACGATGAGAACGATATTTGCAGAATACAATCCACAGCGTAATAGTATTGATGTTTATACATCTGCTGGTTATATGCTCCGCATTGATTGTTGGGAGGCAGAAAAGAATTTGAAAACCACACCCGGATCAGATTGTGCATTAAATGCACTTGCCATTGATAAACCGCTTGAATATGCAAGGTTATATCTTGAAGGAAATTTGCAGATGTGGGTAGATGCTGAGGATTCTCTTGAACAGTAAGTCTAACAGCGTGGATTTCATTTCTATGAATTTCCACGCTGTTATTACTTCTAAAAGTCTATTTTTATCTGATTTGATTCTTGGTTAATCATTTATTCTTCATCAGACATGAACGAATATATTTACGGAATTCTTCATCCCCAAGTTCCTGTCGTTTCTGGTACAGCTCTTTTGTGATTTTTCCTGTCACATAACACATACGGTCGCTGTCATTATCGGTTACAGCATGATAAATATCCTGTGCCACTTCCTCCGGTAATTCCAGATCATCCATGTCCGGCATTAACATTTCTGTCTGATTTTTTATCAGATCATCAAATCCCGGCATTTCTGACATTTCCATTTTAAATCCGGTCTTAACTACTCCCGGAACGATGGTTTTTACCTGAATACCAAACGGATAAAGTTCATGATAGAGCATCTCGCATACTCCGGTAACAGCCCATTTGTCTGCTGCATAGATGCCATCCAACACCAGTCCCATTTCACCGGCAAGAGAAGTGGTTGTCAAAATCATTCCACTTTTCTTTGCTTTAAAATATGGAATAAATTTCTGCGTTACACGAATCATTCCAAGCAGGTTCGTGTTTAAAGACCTCTGCATTGCTTCTTCCGTCATATCTTCAAAACGTGATTTCATTCCATAACCTGCATTGTTGAACAACACATCCACATCATATTTTCCAAGCACTTCTGACACTGTATTTTCAATTACTTCCGGCTTTGTTACATCAAGTGGGTAGATGAACACATTTTCATAAGATGTTAATTCAGTTTCTTTTTCCGGTGAACGCATGGTAGCAATTACTGTCCATCCTTGTTCTGCAAATAATTTAGCGGTTGCCTTTCCTATTCCTGATGAGGAACCAACAATAAAAATTGTACTCATACTCCTTACGCTCCTTTAGCTTTCTACTTTAAGATTTAAGAGGAAATCTGTCCATTCTCCCTGTTCCGGATGCTCCAGATCATATCCAAGGATATTTTTCCCTGTATCCTTATTTCTAATGATGTTCATTTCCTGCTCCGTCAGTTCAAAATCCCAGACATCTATATTAGAAACTAATCGTTCCTGATGAACTGATTTCGGAATGGCAATCACGCCTTCCTGTATATGCCACCGCAAAACGATCTGACCGGCATTTTTATTATATTTCTTTGCCATTGACAAAATATCTGCATCTTCGAGGACTGCACTGTTTCCGCTTCCGAGAGGACTCCATGCTTCCAGTGCAATTCCTTTTTCTTTTAAAAATTCTCTTAGATATCTTTGCTGACAAAGAGGATGTATTTCCATCTGATCAATCGCCGGAACAGTACTGCTGTTCTCAATCAGTTCAGTCAACTGTTTCTTGCCAAAATTTGCTACACCAATGTTTATAATTTTCCCAGCTTTTACAGCTCCTTCCATTGCAGTCCAGCTTCCTACATAGTCACCTAACGGATGGTGGATTAGATACATATCCAGATAATCCAGTTTCATTCTCTTAAGCAGTCTGTCAATGGCATCCTTTGTAGTCTGATATCCCATATCCTGTATCCAGAGCTTCGAGCACACAAAAATTTCCTCTCTCGGAATACCAGAATCCATTATTCCCTCTCCGACAGCAGCTTCATTCTGATAAACAGTTGCAGTATCAATCAGACGATAACCGTTTCTTAATGCAAAACTGACTACATCTTTACATTGTACTGCATCATTTACCTGCCATACACCAAGTCCCAACGCAGGGATTCCATTTCCATTGTTTAAAATATAATTTTTCATAGATACCTCCATATTTATACTTTTTCTTTGAATATTTTTTTCCAGAACAGCATAAGCATTGCTCCTGCAATCACAGCGGAAAAGGTATCCGCAACAGGTCCTGCCCAAAGAATCCCTTCAATTCCTGAAAGTTTTCCTAACAGGATCATTGACGGGATCATAAAAACAATCTGCCTTGACATAGAACAGACAGCAGAAAGTACCGGCTTCCCTATAGCTTGAAAAAAGATTCCTGTGACCGATGCAACTGGCTGCAAGAAACACGCCAATAAAAATATACGGAATGATTTAACGGCAAATTCTATATACAAATCAGATTCCTGTCCAAATAATGCAGTGATATTCTGCGGAAAAATCTGAAATATCACCAGTGCAAGAAGCATAACTACAACACTTGTAAACATTGTAATTCCAAATGTCTTTTTTACTCTGCCATATTGCCCGCATCCATAGTTAAATCCGTAGATTGGCTGGACACTCGTTGCAATTCCAAGAGCAATCCCAAAAGCTAACTGACATACTTTCATAGTAATTCCAAACGTAGCCAGCGGAATGTCTGCACCATATTTTGACTGTCCGCCATAGTTTACTAACAGATTATTCATAACACCGATCACCAGCACGACTGCAATCTGTGTAATAAAACTGGATGTTCCCAATGTGATGATCCTTGTACTGATTTTCCTGTCTAATTTTATATCTTCAGCTTTCAGCTCAAATGTTTTAAATCTGAAAATACATACCACGAAATAAACAGCATTCAAAAATTGTCCAATAATCGTTGCCAGAGCCGCCCCTTGCACACCCATCTTGAAAACAAAAATAAATATAGGATCAAGAATTATGTTTGTGATACAACCAATTAAAAGTCCACGCATTGTTTCATTTGGTCTTCCATCTGCACGGATGATACTGGCAAATGCAATACTGACTGCATAAAAAGGAAATCCTAACACGATAATTCTTCCGTAGTTTAATGCATACGGCATAACGGTTTCTGTTGCACCAAACAGCAAAGCCAATGGACGAAGAAACAGTTCAAATACTATCATCAGAAGAATTCCTGCAATCAGTGTAAGCACACACATATTTCCTACACTTTTCCTTGCCTCTTTTTTATTTCCCTGTCCAAGGTTCAGGCTCATAAAAGCGGCAGCTCCATCTCCGATCATAAGCCCAAGTGCAAGCATAATCGTCGTCAGTGGCATAATAACATTGGTTGCTGCATTTCCAAGATACCCGACTCCCTGCCCGATAAATACCTGATCCACCATGTTATATAGTGAATTTACAACAAACGATATAATGCTTGGAATGGAATACTGAATAATCAGTTTTGATAATTTTTCTTTTCCTAATGGATGGTCCATCTTTTTCTCCTTATTTCAGATTGTACTATTTTCGGACTATACGGAACATTTTTTGCATACCGGAAATTTTCCGGCATGCATTCTGTAAATCTTATTATTCTTTCATCAGCATTTCACGAAATTTTTCTCCATAAGAATGAATGCAGTGAATCAGGTTTTCCCGTTCTTTTTCACTTAAAGAAGCCATCGCCTGATATTCTGATTCATCTATATGTAGAAAGAAAGAATCCAGATATTTTTGTCCTGCTTCCGTCAAATGGATGCTTTTTGTTCTCCGGTCTTCCTTTAACTCACGCAATTCTACAAAGCCTTTTTTATAAAAACCGGTAATAATGGAATTGACGGTCTGCTTGGGCAGAAGAGAACGTTCACAGATATCCTTTTGTGTGCAGTCCTCTATGGTTGTTATATATTTTAATACCTGTAAACTTGTATAATTAATTCCTATGGATCTGGCATAATCACTGTATGCCATTGTGATTGCCTGCCATTCTGTCACGAATGTATCAATCTGCTCCTTAATTGTGTCCATTATCATATTCTCCTTATAAAGTCCGAATCTCGTACTATAATAACATCAGACAATGGAACTGTCAAGAAGCTGCTTTACCAGTTCTTTTTTCTTTGCTGCTGTCGTGCTGTGATTTGCGTTCTTTATGTATCGACTTCGGAATTACGATCACACCTCTCTGAATATGCCAGCGGAGCATTACCTGAGCAGTTGATTTTCCATATTTCTGTCCGATTGTTTTCAGAACTTCGTTCTTAAAGAGTCCGTTCCTTCCCTCGCCAAATGGTGCCCATGCTTCTAATCGGATGTCATATTTGTCAGCCCATTCTTTTAATGTTTTCTGCTGATTGAGAGGGTGTATTTCCATCTGATTTACCATTGGTTTGATATCTGTGAAGTTCGCAAATTCTACCATACGGTCCGCATAATGATTGGAAATACCGATTTGTTCCATTCATTTCATGCCCATCTTCTTGCCCTTCGGACAAGAAGCATCCCTCACTTTCAGCTCGGTCAATTCCAACTTGCAGTTAAAGTAAGCACCGCCAACTGACAGCGGCGGTGCGTGACTAGAACCAATTTATCCACTTTACTCAAAATTGAAAATATTCAGGAATTTCTGCGCTCTTTCGGTCTTGGGATTCTCGAAGAATTCCTTAGGTGCGCCCTCTTCTACGATCTCACCGTTATCCATGAAGATCACCCTGTTGCTGACTGCCTTGGCAAACTGCATCTCATGTGTAACGATAATCATCGTACTGCCCTGCTTGGCAAGGTCAAGCATAACATCAAGAACCTCACGTACCATCTCAGGGTCAAGTGCCGCTGTTACTTCATCAAAAAGCATGATCTCAGGATGCATGCAAAGCGCACGGATAATTGCAACACGCTGCTTCTGACCACCGGAAAGCTGCCTTGGATAACTGTCTGCCTTGTCTGCAAGACCTACACGTTCCAGAAGCTTACGCGCCTCTTCCACAACTTCTTCTCTCTTACGCTTCTGCACTTTAACAGGTGCAATTACGATATTATCCAGAACAGTCATATGTGGAAACAGATCATAGCTTTGAAATACCATACCAATCTTCTGGCGAATCTTTGTAATACTCTTGCTGTTACGGTCAATCGCCTCTCCATCCAGTGAGATTGTTCCCCCTTGTATAGGCTCTAAGCCATTGATACAACGTAAGAAAGTACTCTTACCACATCCACTCGGACCTACGATAACAATAACTTCGCCTTTTTTCACTTCTACACTGACATCTTTCAGAATCGTCTGTCCGTCATATTCTTTCTTCAGATGTTCTATTTTTAACAATGCTTCTTCCATCATTGACTCCTTTTCTATGAATTCCATTTCTTCTCCAGGTATCTGGCTAACATACTGATGGGCCAGCACACGATAAAATACAACAGGAATGTCACAAGATACAGACCAAAGGCTGCATTAGGACTGGTCATTCTGTTTGCCTCAATGATCTGCTGTGCTACTTTCATCATTTCTACTACACCGATCATCAGCACAAGACTGGTAGTCTTGATCATACGTGTGATCAGATTAATGGACAGAGGCAGAAGTCTGCGTACTGTCTGTGGAATAATAAAATATACATAGGTCTGCACCCAGTTAAAGCCCAGTGCCTGTGCACTCTCGTACTGATGCTTCGGAATACTGATCAGCGCACTTCGCACCAGATCGCCCATTTCCGCAGTACCCCATGCTGCAAATACAATAATAGAAGAAACTTCTCCTGAGAGATTCCATCCCCAGATTCTTGTTGTTCCAAAGAATACAATGAACAACAGAACCATCTGCGGCATAATTCTGATAATCTCCAGATAAAGTCTGGTAATAAACTTTGTTACAGGATTCTTCCAGGTCATAATAACACCCAGAAGAATGCCCAAAGGAAGACTGATTACGATAGAGATCAGACTGATTCTGCCTGCAACCCAGAGTCCTTCGAGAAGTCTGGCGAAATTTCTTCCTTTAAATAGAACCTCAAGCCCCAAATCCGGCATGACGCATCCTCCTCTCCAGTATGCTTCCCAGAATAGATACCGGGAGCAGGATAATCAGATAAAAGACTACCAGAAGCACAAGACTCTCTGTCGTCTTATAATATAATCCTATTAAATCTTTGGCTGTGAACATCAAATCCATCAGACTGATTGCAGAGAACACACTGGTCTCTTTCAGAAGGAAGATAACATTTGCTGTAAAAGCCGGTACACTGACAGACATTGCCTGCGGTAAAATAATATACGCAAGCGTCTGCTTTTTGGTCATTCCAAGACTATACGCACTCTCTGTCTGTACTTTATCAATTGCTTCCAGTCCACTACGGAAGGTCTCAGCCATATAGCTGCCGCCCAAAAAGACCATACCTGCTACACCACAGACCTCTGCATTAGTCGCAATACCAATCTTTGGTAATCCATAATATAGGAAGAAAAGCTGTATCAGAAGTGGAGTGTTTCTGGATAATTCAATATAAACTGCTACAATTTGTCTTAAAATCGGAACTTTATAATACTGTATCATTGCACACACGAAACCGGCCAGAATGGCAAGCACTATGCCACTCCAGCCGATTTTCAAAGTTAGAACCATTGCTTTTTGATACAGTGGTAAATATTCCTGAATAAATTCTATACTCAATTTCGTCTACCACCTTAATCGGGTATTTGTATTAGTTCTGGCTTGTTACGCCACCCTCAACTACAAGACTGTCTTCATAGTCCAGACCATAAGTATCTACTAATGTAGCTTCATAATCTGCGTGGAAGAAATTCTCATCACCTAATGTCTTGATCTCTTCGTTGATCCAGTCAAGTAATGTTGTGTTGCCCTTGGATACTGCTGGAGCGATCGTATCCTGGCTGCCCAGTGTCGGGATACCTACTGTATAGCCCGGATTCTGGAGTGAAAATGCAATAACTTCTGTATTGTCATTTGCCCATGCAGCTGCATTACCATTCTCTAATGCATTCTTGGCATTTGCATAAGTATCATATTTCTGAAGCTTGATATCAGGATAATTCTCTGTCAGATATGTTTCTGCTGTTGTACCTGAGATAACAATCATTTCATCATCTGCGTTCCAGTTATCAATATCTGTAACAGGTGCTGATTCCGGTGAAATAACACCAAGTGCTACATTCATATAAGGAAGTGCGAAGTCTACTTCTTCTGCTCTTTCTTTGGTTACTGTAAAGTTAGCCAGGATCAGGTCTACCTTACCAGTCTGCAGATACTCGATTCTGCTGGCTGCCTCTGTTGAAACGAAGTTGACCTTTACACCCAGATCTTCACCAAGTCTGTTTGCAAAATATACATCATATCCCTGATATTCACCATTTTCATCTACATAACCGAACGGATTCTTGTCAGAGAAAACACCGATGTTAATTGTACCTGAACTCTTGATCTCATCCAGAGTACGATATACTGTTTTATTGTCATTTGAAGCTGCACTGTCTGTTCCTGTGCTTCCGCAGCCTGTTACCAGACCTGTTACTGCTGCTACTGTTAATGCACTTGCTAATACTTTTCTTAAAATTCCTTTTTTCATAACTTTTCCTCCATTTCCTATATATCAACTAGGATTAATAGGATAATAATACTTTTTCTTTTGTCTGTCAAGCATATCCTCGTAATATTTCTATATAACTTTTTCCAATATGGCTGATATGCATGCCTTTTCGCTTGATATAGCCTATGGTCATCTTCTCATCTGTCTCCAGTGGAATTGCCGAATAACCGTCCCCATTCAGCTCTTCACAGATAATACCGGAACAGAGTGTATACCCATTCATACCGACCATAAGGTTAAGCATAGTCGCACGGTCATCTGCCTTGATCATCTGCTTGTACTGTAGTGTACTGAACACTTCTTCTGCAAAATAAAAGGAATTCTTATCTCCCTGTTCAAAAGACAGGCATGGATAATCTCCCAACTCTTCAAAGGTAATCTTATCTTTGTCCGCCAGCGGATGATGATTGCTGAGATATACGTACACATCGCACTGAAACAGCTCTGTAAACTCCAAGTCATTCTCTGCAAATATCTTCTGCATCGCCTTTCTGTTAAAGTCATTCAGATAAAGTATGCCCAGCTCGCTTCGATAATTATGTACATTTTCAATTACTTCACTGGTTTTGGTCTCATGCACCGCCAGTTCGAAATCCTCCAGCGCAAATTCCCTTGCAAGCTTCATGAACGCCTCTACTGCAAAGGAGTAATGCTGCATGGACACGCTGAATTTGTTCTTCCGCTTCATATTATTGATATAGCGGTCTTCTATCATCTGATTCAGCTCTACCATCTGTCTGGCATAGCTTAGAAATTCCTCACCCTCTGTAGTGATTACGATTCCTTTGTTCGTACGGATAAAAATCTCTATCTGCAATTCTTCTTCCAGATCTCTCATCGTACTGGAAAGAGCAGGCTGGGAGACAAACAATTCTGTCGCTGCCTTATTCATGGACTTGGTATCGGCAATCTTCACCGCATAGATCAATTGTTGTAGTGTCATATTATATGCGTCCTTTCGGATATATGTTACATATACAGTAACTATTCAGAACCACATGCGCAAAACCGCATCTTCGATGCTACTTTTTTGCTTATGTGGTTACTTCGCCATATAGCTCGAGTCAAATATGCCTGTAAACAAGCATATTCTGACTCAATCTGCATGGCTCTGAATAGTTACATTATATCCACCACTCTGAACAGGCGCAACCTAAAATTACCTGTAACTGTCAATTGCCTGCTTGAGGTCTGCGATCAGATCTGCTTTATCCTCAATACCAACTGATAATCTCAATACTCTGTCTGTAATACCATTACGGATTCTGACCTCTTCCGGTACATCTGCATGAGTCTGTGTTGTAGGATAAGTCAGCAGAGTCTCCACACCACCAAGGCTCTCTGCAAAAGGAATCAGCTTCGTTGATTTCAGAATATGAAGCGCCAGCTCTTTGCTCTCTACTTCAAAAGTCAGCATACTTCCGAAACCGCTTGCCTGCTTCTTACAGATCTCATAAGCCTTCGTTCCTTCGATACCCGGATAATATACCTTCGTCACTTTCTTTTCCTGTAAAAGAAATTCCACAATTGCCTGGGCATTCTCCTGCGCCTTTTCCATACGAATCGGTAATGTCTTGATACCACGCAGAATCAGCCAGCTGTCAAATGGCGCAAGTCCTGAACCTACTGTCTTGATAAGGAATCTGAGCTTATCAGATATCTCCTGTGAATTGGTTACAATAAAGCCTGCCAGTGTGTCATTGTGTCCACCGAGGAACTTCGTCCCGCTGTGAATGACGATATCTGCGCCCAGCTCAAAAGGTCTCTGGAAATACGGAGACAGGAAAGTATTGTCTACAATGAGCAAAAGCCCATGCTTCTTGGCAATGTCAGATACCTTGCGGATATCTATGACATTCATCATTGGATTGGTCGGTGTCTCTATATAGATTGCCTTTGTATTCTCCTGAATATAAGCCTCAATGTCTTCCTTTGTACAGTCAATGTGACTGAAAGTCAGACCGTTCTTCTCATTTACATGGTCAAAAAGTCGGATACTGCCGCCATACAGATCTGCATCTGTAATAATGTGGTCTCCCGGCTTGAATATCTCCATTAACATGGTAATCGCTGCCATTCCTGTAGAAAAGGCAAGTGCATCTACGCCACCTTCCAGAGAAGCCACCACATTCTCCACCTGCTGTCTGGTAGGATTCTGCAAACGGCTGTAGTCGAATCCTGTGCTTTTGCCTACCTCAGGGTGAGCATACGTTGCTGTCTGATAAATTGGGAAGCTGATAGCTCCTGTTTTATCTCCTTCAAAAGTTTTACCATCTCCATAGATACATTTTGTTGCGATTCCACATCCCATATATAAATCAATCCTTTCATATGTATATAACTATAATTAAGATATAACTATTCAGACCATATTCGTAAAACCGCATCTGCGATGCTTTACTTTTACTCACATGACTCTGAATAGTTATACTATATCAGTCCGATAGGAATTCTGCCAATACATAAAAGTTAGGGCTTGTTATAACTTTCTCTTATATCAGAAATACAAGTAAAAAGCAACTGCCCCAAACAGTTGCCTTTTGCCTATGTTATTCCTTTACTCCATCGTAATCATCCAGGAAATGATGTTTCACGCCATCCTTCTTATATGCTACAATCGTGCTCAGATTCACATTTTCCACGCTCTTAAAGATATTGCTCTCTACAAACGGGTTCGTTTCCTTGAGCTGTCTGATAAAGTTCTTCACTTCTACACGCTTCGATGCATTCTCACCGCCACAGGTTGTACAGGTATCTGTGAATTTACATGCACACTGGATGAAATGCAGATCGTTATAATCTCTCCACTTCTTGATATCGTCTTCTCTGACCAGATACAGAGGACGTATCAGCTCCATACCTTCAAAATTCGTACTGTGCAGCTTGGGCATCATTGTCTGTACCTGTGCTCCATAGAGCATACCCATCAGAATCGTCTCTATCACATCATCATAATGGTGTCCCAGCGCTATTTTATTACAGCCAAGCTCCTGTGCCTTATGATACAGATAACCTCTTCGCATTCTTGCACACAGATAACACGGGGATTTCTCTATATTAAATACGGATTCAAAAATATCTGATTCAAAGATCGTAACTGGAATATTAAGCTTTTTGGCATTATTCTCTATGATCTGACGATTCTCAGGGCTGTAGCCCGGGTCCATCACCAGAAATACCACTTCAAAAGGGAATTTGTTATGGCGCTTCAACTCCTGAAAAAGCTTCGCCATCAGCATGGAGTCCTTACCACCTGAGATACAGACTGCCACTTTATCCCCTTCCTTGACCAGTTCATATTCACGAATCGCTTTCGTAAAACGGCACCAGATTGTTTTGCGGAACTTCTTACGAATACTCTCTTCAATATCCAGATAGGCTTCTCTCTCCTGTTCCTTCCCCGGCTGCTCCCTCATGCGCTCCATGAGCCATGCCAGATAACCGCCCTGCAGACTGACAGCATCTATGCCTTTTTCCTGAAGGGAACAGACCAGATCTTTACTATTCTCACCCTTCTTGCAATAAATGATCAGCTTTTCCCCAGGGTACTGCAGCGCAAGCTGCTCTGGATTCTCCAGAAGTTCCTCTCCCGGTATATGAATACTTCCCGGTATATTTCCATAGGAATAGGACAGGTCATCCCGCATATCTATAAGACGATATGTCTTCTCGTCCAACTGTGCCATTTCCTGTACCGATATTTCCAAATCCTTCATTTTTCAAACCAAACCTTTCCATATATAGAAAAACGCATCATACCTTTCGATATTATACCTAGTGTATCAGTAGGAATCAACTGTTTTTTTACAAAAGGCTTTTCTTACTATCACACAAGATGTATAATAATATCAAGAAAAGGGGAGACACTTCCAGAAAGTAGGGGTTATATGAATCAATTTTCAGAAAAAGCGTACATCAATAAAATCGCGATAATCGGACACGCAAGTATCAGTGCCGTTCTGGTACTGGCATATGCAGCAGAACTTGCCAAAAAAGCCAGAACCTTAGGTTATTATCTGTTCTTTGTGCTGCTCTGTCTTCTTCCTGTTATCATCGAATATATTCTGTATCGCAGGAAGAAAGAAAATCCATCCATTCCAATCGTTATGTGCGTCGGTTACAGCATTATGTATCTCTTTACCCTTTTCACAACACACAGCACCTTTGCATATACCTATATGTTTCCATTGTTCATGGTCATCATTCTGTATATGGATATGCGTATGTGTCTTGGAATCTTTCTGGTTACGTTGCTTGGCAACATCGGATTCGTTGCATACCGCGCCATTACAGCAGGTTATGAAGCCTCTCAGATCGCAGATGTGGAAATACAGATTGCCAGTATCCTTCTGACAGGCATCTTCATGATCGTGGCAGGTAAGGCTGTCCAGAAGGTCAATCGTGTAAAATTGTCTCAGATTCAGGAACAGTCAGAAGCTTCTGCTGCCCTTTCCGAAAACATCATACAGACAGCCAGACAGATGTCCCAGGAGATATCCGATGTGTCCACACAGGTCCTGGAAATGGGTTCTTCCATGAACCAGATGCATGATTCCATGGAACAGGTAACACAAGGCAGTACGGAAAATGCAGAATCTGTTCAGAACCAGCTGTTAAAAACTGAACAGATTCAGAAATATATTGATACCGTCAAGGATGCCGCACAGCAGATTGAATCTAATATGGAAGGAACTGCACAGGATGTATCAGATGGTCGTAGAAGAATTGATATTCTATCCAACCAGATTGACAAGTCCATGGAAGCCAACCAGCAGATGATCACACAGATGGATGCTCTCAGTCAGTATGCAGGACAGATGAACACCATCATCGAGACCATTACCAGTATTGCCAACAGCACCGGTATGCTGGCTCTTAATGCAAGCATAGAAGCCGCCCGTGCTGGAGAAGCAGGCAGAGGATTTGCTGTTGTGGCAAGTCAGATATCCACTCTGGCAAGCCAGACCAAGAGCGCTACTGTCAACATTACAGAACTGATTAACCATATCAATACAGAGCTGGAATCTGTTCGCTCTGCGGTAAATATCGTTGCAGACAGCAACCAGCAGAACAGAGAAAGTACACAGGCTGTATCCGGTAACTTCAATCATATTATGGAAGGAACAGATACCGTAGTGGCACAGGCACAGGAACTTATGGGCATTGTAGATGATCTGTTCAGTGCCAATCGTGAGATTACTGAGAATATCCAGACTATTTCAGCCATTACCGAGGAAGTCTCTGCTCATGCAAACGAGACATATCACGCCTGCGAGCAGAATTCCATACTGGTCAATCACGTATCTTCTATCGTTTCTTCTCTGAACGAGAATGCAGCGAAATTACAGAATACCAAATAACATCATTGGAGAGACATCATGAGAATTACTATTTTTTCTTTTACACATAATGGCGCTGCTCTGGCAGCGTCTCTGGCAAAAGACCTGGTACAGAACGGACATCTGTGCCAGGCTTTTACTATGCCAAAATATGCAGCCGAATTTCATCTAAACGTTATGGGACAGCCTGTTAAAGAATTAACAGGTGATTTCTTTTCCACACAGGATGCTCTCATTTACATTGGCGCCTGTGGCATCGCCGTCCGTGCCATTGCGCCTTTCATTCAGGATAAGACTACTGACCCCTGTGTCCTCTCAATTGACGAACAGGGACACTATGTCATTTCACTGCTCTCCGGCCATATCGGCGGTGGCAATGCACTGGCAATACAGGCTGCATCTTTGCTTGGTGCTACTCCCATTATTTCTACTGCAACAGACTTAAATCACAAGTTTGCTGTAGATGTCTTTGCCACGGAAAATCACCTGAAAATATCAGACATGACACTTGCAAAGAAAATATCCGCTGCTATACTGGATGGTGAAAAAACAGGTCTTAGCGGTATCACTCCACAAGGCAGTTTACCGGATGAACTGACTATGAATTCAAATGAACATCCAAGGCTTGGTATCTGCATCAGTCCTTTTACAGATCAGAAGCCCTATATAGAGACGCTTCACCTGATTCCCCGTCAGACCGTTCTGGGAATTGGCTGCCGCAGGGGCATTTCACCTGAAGATATGGGATCCTTCGTAGAACGTACATTACAGGAGCAGCACATTTCCCCCGATTCTCTACTGGCTATTGCCAGTATTGACTTGAAGCAAAAGGAATCCTGTCTCATAGAACTGTCACGTAAATATCAGATTCCTTTTCATACGTATGATGCCCACACTTTATCCCAGGTGCGGGGGCAGTTCAGCTCGTCCGAATATGTGAAAACTGTTACCGGTGTGGATAATGTATGTGAAAGAGCCGCCCTTGCCTGTTCTGGAGCCGATACCCTTACTTTGCATAAAACCATTGATTCAGGTAAGACTCTTGCTATCGCAATGGCTCCTATACAGTTATACTTTTAGAAAGGTCTTGATTTATCATTATGGAAAACTATCTTATATTTGCCGGAACGACAGAAGGCAGAGAATTGACGCAATTTCTGCTGAATATCATAGATGAGGAACATCTGCAGATGCATCTGACTGTATGCATTGCCACAGATTATGGCAGACTGATGCTGCCGGAGCATAAAGCACTGACAGTACTGGCTTCCAGACTCAATGAGCAGGAAATGGAGAAGCTTATGAGCAGAAATGCTTTTGACTGTATTCTGGATGCGACTCATCCCTACGCCGTTCTGGTCTCTGAGAATATCCGAAACGCCGCTGCCGCCGAGAACATTCCCTATATCAGAATCCTCAGACCGGATAATACCCCTATTGATACAGATTCCAATATTGTATTCGTCCATACAATGCAGAAAGCTGTCTCCTATCTTGCACAAACAAAAGGAAATATACTGTCCACTACAGGAAGCAAGGAGCTGCCTCTTCTGCGTGAACTTCCCGACTATGAGGAACGTGTCTACGCCAGAATCCTTCCCAATCCTCAGATGGTATCTGATTCCTATGAAATGGGCTTTAAAGGACAGCATCTGATCTGTATGCAAGGTCCCTTTACAGAAGAATTGAACACCGCTCTCATTCATCAATTCCATATTTCTTATGTACTGACTAAGAATTCTGGGGCAAATGGCGGTTTTGCCGAGAAAATAAAAAGCGCAGAACAGACCAATACTACTCTGGTAGTGATCGGTCGTCCTGCGGAACAGACAAAGGGCTATTTATTAGAAGACGTTTGTGCGGTATATCGTGAGCATCATTCCTTTGCTCCACTGTTTACCACTCAATCATCCGACGGGCACTAATCCCTTTCTCATACGGATGCTTACACATCTTCATTTCCGTCACATAGTCAGCCAGTTTAAGGAGCTCTTCTCCCGGATTTCTGCCTGTCATGACTACTTCCAGCGTTCCTGGCTTATTTTGAAGGAAACGGACAACCTCCTTCTCTTCCAGAAAGCCTGCGCTGATTGCAGCCATAATCTCATCCAGCACCAGCAGATCATATTCTTCCTGTTGCACTATAGTAACAATCTGCTGGAATCTATTTTGATAGAAGTTTTTCGCTTCCAGCTTTTCCTCTTCATTCATTTTACTTGTAAACTTCACCTTGTCATAACATGACATTAGTGTCACTTTTTCCAGTTTTTCCAGAATCCTTCTCTCACCAGAGTTATCTCCTTTCAGAAACTGGAAGCACAGTACTCTTCCCCCCTGTCCCGCACACCGAATCATCAGCCCCACCGCACAGGTTGTCTTCCCCTTCCCATCTCCACAATATATATGAATCAGACCCTGTTCCATTCAAAATCACCCTGCCCTTCTCTAAGTTAGCAACCACCAGTTCAACTGGTGGTTTATTATTAGCCCTAATAAGGGCTGA
>CAVBMG010000077.1:0-15677 GCA_963596435.1 Agathobacter sp. | reverse complement strand
TGGAGACATAAAAATAGACAACCAGCTCTTTTGAACGTAGTTGTCTACAGTCTGAAGGATGCAGAATATGCATCCTTTTTATATTGTTTAAATATTCAAATTTGTAAAATCCTGACCGTTTTCATTCTGGGTCATATTTCCGACGGTATTCAAGAACTTGGCATTGTTGGATGATGTTGCCAGATCCATATATCTCACAAAAATATCCTCAACTGTCGTATTCTGTTCCTCTGCGATTTTTAACATAATAGGCTTCAAACGATCTAACTGGGAAGATACCCGCATCTTCTTATCAGGGTCATTTAATTTACGTTCTGCATATTCATTAATTCGATCTAATAATTTCTTGTCTTCTTCTGTCATATCAGTCACCTCACACCTTTCCTTGAATGCCCATATAGGACGTCACTATGAACGATTCTAACACTCCGTGCTTGAGTTGTCAAAAAAGACTTTATCTGATACAATGTTCTTATTATAAAAATCAGGAGGTTATCAGCATGGCACAGATCAGACCATTTCAAGGGTATAGACCCAAAGAAGGCTTGGAATCAGAAATAGCAACACTTCCTTATGATGTGTACAACAGAGCAGAAGCTAAACAGGCAGTGAAAGACCATCCATTATCTTTTCTGAATATAGACAGGGCAGAAACGCAGTTTGATGATTCTGTAGATACCTATGACCCTAAAGTATATCAGAAAGCTCACGATCTGCTTTGGCAGATGATAAACGATGGTAATTTTGTTCAGGAAGATAAGCCTGTCTATTATCTTTATGAGCTTACCATGAATGGTCGCGTCCAGACTGGTATTGTAGCCTGTGCCAGTATAGATGACTATATGAACCAGGTTATCAAAAAACACGAGAACACAAGAGAAGATAAGGAACTGGACAGAATTCGACACGTGGAGACCTGTCAGGCTCAAACAGGACCTATCTTTCTTGCATACAGAGCCAATCCTGTATTAAATGAAATCATTACCCGCACCAAGCATAATGATGCTCTTTATAATTTCACTTCCGAGGATGGAATTACCCATAGAGTATGGTGTGTTTATAAAGATGCTGATATCAGTGCAATTGCTGATACTTTCTCTAAAATAGATCAGATCTATATTGCGGACGGTCATCATCGCTGTGCTTCTGCAGTTAAAGTAGGTCAGCGAATGAGAGCGTCTCATCCCGATTATACTGGTAAGGAAGAATTTAATTATTTCCTTTCCGTATTATTTGCGGATGAAGAGTTGATGATTATGGATTATAACAGAGTAGTCAAGGATCTGAATGGTCTTGCTCCTTCTGAATTCCTGAATCAGGTCACATCAGTCTATCAGCTGCTGGAGACTGGTGAACATTGTCACCGCCCTGAACATAAAGGACAGGTTGCCATGTATCTGCAGGGCAAATGGCATCTGCTTGAAATAAAACCGGAATACACATCAGCAGATCCTGTAAACGGTCTGGATGTTGCTTTATTACAGAACCTGGTTCTTTCACCGGTTTTACATATTACAGATCCTAAAACTGATAAGCGAATTGACTTTGTAGGTGGAATCAGAGGAATGGAAGAGTTGGAGCGCAGAGTTCATACAGATTGTGCTGTAGCCTTTGCCATGTACCCGACTTCCATCTATGAATTATTTGAAGTTGCTGATGCAGGTCTTCTGATGCCGCCAAAATCCACCTGGTTCGAGCCTAAGCTTCGGAGTGGATTATTTATTCATGCATTCTAAACAACAGGAAAGGATATTGTATCATGCTGCTTCTAACTTCTGAAGAACTGAAAGAACTCAATAAAAACTTAAATGCATTTGAAAAATTTCTCCAGGATCTGCCAGATAAAGCTCTGGCTCTTGGTATCCGTGTTTTGTTTGCCGTTGTCTTTTTTCTGATTGGTATGAAAATCATATCTTTTATTAGAAAGGTTCTGCGTAAATCCTTACAGAGAGCAGGAGCGGAGACTGGTGTCATACAGTTTCTGGATGCTTTGTGTAAAGGTGCTCTGTACTTTATTCTGCTGCTTGCCATTGCTAACAGTTTCGGCTTTGATGCGGCAAGTATCATGGCATTGCTGGGTTCTCTTGGTGTTACCATTGGTCTTGCCCTGCAGGGAAGTCTGAGTAACCTTGCCGGCGGTGTTCTGATTCTGATACTGAAACCATTTCGCGTAGGAGACTATATTGTAGAAGACGCCCATAAGAATGAAGGTACTGTATGTGAGATTGGTATTTTCTATACCAAATTACAGACAATAGATAACCGCATTGTTGTTCTGCCCAATGGCAATCTTGCCAATAATTCCCTGACCAATTACACTGCAAATTCATTGCGTCGTATTGATCTGAATATCGGTATCTCTTACAGTTCCAATATTGCGCAGGCGAAGCAGGTATTAGAGCAGGTTATTATGGAAGACCCTGATATTGATCATACGACTGCACCTATCGTCTGTGTGGATTCCCTTGGAAGCAGTGAAGTAGTGATTGGATTAAGATGCTTCTGTCCTACCGAGAAGTACTGGCCAACAAGATGGCGCCTGACTGAAAAAGCCAAATTATCCCTGGATGAAGCCGGTATTGAAATTCCATTCCAGCAGGTATCCGTTCACATAAGCCCTGATGCATAATTATTTTATCAATTTTTCAAAAAACTCTTGAAAAAAGCACAATTATTATATATACTATCTAAGTCGGCAATTGAGTTGCCGACGGCATGCTTTCGTAGCGCAGTTGGTAGCGCAACTGATTCGTAATCAGTAGGTCGAGGGTTCAAGTCCCTTCGAAAGCTTATATTTTAAATTTTAACTTCGGATTTTTTATCCGAAGTTTTTTTTACCTAAAGATTACGCATTTCTTCCTGTATTTTCAGCGTTTTTCATATATTGACATTTTTTATTCCCGGACGTAGAATTTCTTTAGAATTTAATATTTGTGTAATAAATACGTAATTATTACCAATGTACATTCATAATTCAACATAGCTAAAGAGGTCGAAGGTCATGGGAGAACCAGTACAGAAGAAATTATATGCATCTGCTATGCATAAACAGCAGAAGATAACTTACATCAGTTGTGGAATGGCAGCAATTATCATAGGATTAGTTGTTGTATTTTGCCATTTCCTATATACAGGAGATTCTTCCGAAGATACGAATCAGTCCTCAGAAGTCTATATTTTAAAAGATGAAGTAGTAGATACCAGTTATCTACATTCCCAGCATACGATGTTCAATCTGTCGCTCCAATAGTGACAAAAGCCAGTATAACAACATGGCAATCGCACATAGAATCACAATGCTCATAATCAGCAGATCCAGCTTGAATACCTGTTCTCCATAGATGATCAGATATCCAAGCCCCTGTCTTCCTGCAAGGAATTCACCAATAATTACCCCTACCAGTGCCAATCCGATATTTGTTTTTGCAATAGATAGAAAAGTCGGAAGGTTTCCGGGGAATACCACTTTGGTAAAAGCCTGCAATCTATTACCACCTAATGTTTCTATTAATTTCAACCTTTCCGGATCTGTCTGTATAAATACCTGATACAGATTCAGTATACATCCAAATATTCCTACAGACATTCCACAGAGTATGATTGTCTTTGGTCCTGTTCCCAGCCATACGATAATAAGCGGTGCAAGTGCGGATTTGGGCAGACTGTTCAATACGATCAGGAACGGTTCAAAGGTATGCCCCAGGCCAGGCAGGAACCAGAACAGGGTCGCCAGTATCAGTGAAAAGGTAACAATCAGCAGAAAGCTGACAACAGATTCCCACAGCGTCATGCCGATATGCCGCAGCAGTGACATATCCTGCAAATCCTGTAAGAACAGTATTCCAATAGCCCTTGGTGAACTGAAGTAAAAATCATCAATCCATTCAAAATCAGAAGCCATCTGCCATAATACAAGAAATCCTATAGACAGTATAATCCGGCTCCATATAACGGCTTTTTTCTTCTGTCTCTGCGAAGTCAAAAAGGCAAGCTGTCCTTGCGAATAAAGCAATAATTCCTCATCTTGTTTCCTGATTTTCATTCTGAAGCTCCTTCCATATTAAATCAAAATATTCCTGAAACAGCTTTGACTGACGGATAGATTCATGCGCTATTCCCTGTTTTTCAAATTCAATAGGAATTACTTTCTTCACATATCCTGGTATTTTGGGCAACAAAAAGACAGTATCTGCCATGGAAATAGCCTCTGAAATATCATGTGTCACCAGAATAGCAGTCTTTTGTTCTGTCTTGATAATATCACGTACATCTTCCGATACCTGTAATCTGGTCTGATAATCCAATGCACTGAAAGGCTCATCAAGAAGCAGGAGAGCAGGCTGCAGCGCCAGCGTCCGAATCAGAGCGATTCTTTGTCTCATTCCTCCTGAAAGAGCAGAGGGCTTTAATCTTATGGTATTTTCCAGATGATATTTTACTAACAGCTGATTCACCAGCTCGATATTTTCCGGGAAAAGCTTGTGTTGTATCTCAAGTCCCAGAAGAATGTTATGATAGACATCCCTCCATTCCAGCAAGTGATCGTGCTGAAGCATATAACCAATTCTTGGCGTCTGAAAATCATCAGAATAAAATGTAATATACCCTCCCGTTGGTTGCAGAAGTCCGGCGATCAACGATAATATCGTAGACTTTCCACATCCGGAAGGACCAACAACAGCTATGAAGCTTCCCCGTTCTATCTCAAAGCTCATATCCTGTAATACCTGAATTTCACCTGTATTACTGTAATAAGAAAAATCAACATGGTCGAATTTCAGAAAATACACCCGGCTCATTCCTTCCACAATCTAATAGATACCTTATAGTATGTATTTTCTCGAAAAATGTAACTTGAATATTAATATTTATGCATTTTCTGTCACATCTGCCTTGATTCACAGCCAAACTTATGTTAAATTGTAACTATTCGGAATCGTATAAAATCATCTGTTCCGTTACACTAAAAAACAAGGAGTGATTAAACATGGCACAGCTCTGGGGTGGTAGATTTACCAAAGAGACAGATAAGCTTGTATATAATTTCAATGCATCTATTTCCTTTGACCAGAAGTTCTTTCATCAGGATGTAGAAGGCAGCATGGCACATGTAAAAATGCTTGCAAAACAGGGGATTCTGACAGAAGATGAGAAGAATCAGATTCTTGCCGGACTGGAAAGTATTGTAAAGGATGTAGACAATGGTTCTCTTCAGATTACTGATGAATATGAAGATATTCACAGTTTTGTAGAAGCTAACCTGATAGACCGTATTGGCGATGCAGGCAAGAAGCTTCACACAGGAAGAAGCCGTAATGACCAGGTTGCACTTGATATGAAACTTTATACAAGACATGAAGTGGTAGAGATTAATGGACTTTTAAAAGAGCTTTTGGAAGTCATCATTCATGTTATGGAGAACAATCTCGACACCTATATGCCAGGATTCACTCATTTACAGAAAGCGCAGCCAATTACACTGGCTCATCATATGGGTGCATATTTTGAAATGTTCAAGCGTGACAGACAGCGTCTGGATGATATCTATGAGAGAATGAATTATTGCCCGTTAGGTTCTGGAGCACTCGCCGGAACAACCTATCCTCTGGATCGTGCCTATACCGCAGAACTTCTTGATTTTGACGGTCCTACCCTTAACAGTATGGACTCTGTAGCCGACAGAGATTATGTGATAGAGCTTCTGGCTGCATTATCTACGATCATGATGCATTTAAGCCGTTTCTGCGAAGAGATCATTATCTGGAATTCAAACGAATACCGTTTCGTGGAGATTGATGATGCTTATTCTACAGGCAGCAGTATTATGCCTCAGAAGAAGAATCCTGATATCGCAGAATTAGTACGTGGCAAGACAGGCAGAGTATATGGTGCATTGATGTCCATTCTGACTACTATGAAAGGAATTCCTCTTGCATACAACAAAGACATGCAGGAAGACAAGGAACTTACCTTTGATGCAATTGATACCGTAAAAGGCTGCATCGCTCTGTTTACAGGTATGCTCCGCACTATGAAGTTCAACAAGGATATTATGAAGGTCAGTGCTATGAAGGGTTTTACCAATGCAACTGATGCAGCAGACTATCTTGTAAATCATGGTGTACCTTTCAGAGATGCCCATGGTATTATTGGAAGACTTGTGTTATACTGTATTGAACAGAACAAAGCAATAGATGAATTATCCCTGGAAGAGCTGAAATCCATCAGCCCGGTATTTGAACAGGATATATATGATGCGATTAGTCTGGAGACCTGTGTAAATAAGAGAACCACAATTGGCGCCCCTGGTCCGGATGCCATGAAAGAAGTGATTCGTCTGAATCAGGAATATCTGAAACTTAGCTAATCCATATTTATACTATAAAAATGAAATGAGGAGAAATGTATGAGTGAAAAATTGAAGGTAGGTATCCTTGGTGGTACCGGTATGGTTGGTCAGAGATTTATCTCTTTATTAGAGAATCATCCCTGGTTTGAGGTAACAACAATTGCAGCAAGCCCACGTTCTGCCGGTAAGACCTATGCAGAAGCAGTAGGTGACAGATGGAAAATGGACACTCCAATGCCGGAAGCGGTTAAGAACATTGTTGTTATGAATGTAAATGAAGTAGAAAAGGTTGCTTCCGAAGTAGATTTCGTCTTTTCCGCAGTAGATATGACAAAGGAAGAGATCAAGAAGATTGAAGAAGATTATGCAAAGACAGAGACTCCTGTAGTCAGCAACAACTCCGCTCATCGTTGGACACCTGATGTACCTATGGTAGTTCCTGAAATCAACCCTGAACATATGAAGGTCATTGATTTCCAGAAGAAACGTCTCGGTACTACCAGAGGCTTCGTAGCTGTTAAGCCTAACTGTTCTATCCAGAGCTATGCTCCAGTATTAACAGCCTGGAAAGAATTTGAGCCATACGAAGTAGTTGCAACTACATATCAGGCAATCTCCGGTGCTGGCAAGACTTTCAAGGACTGGCCTGAAATGGTTGGTAATATCATTCCTTATATCGGCGGCGAAGAAGAGAAGAGTGAGAAAGAGCCTCTTAGAATCTGGGGTAAGATTGAAGATGGTGTTATTGTTCCTGCAACTTCACCTGTTATCACCTGCCAGTGTATCCGTGTACCGGTTCTGAATGGTCATACAGCTGCTGTATTTGTAAAATTCAAGAAGAAACCTACTAAGGAACAGTTAATTGAGAAGTTAGTAAGCTTCAAGGGACTTCCTCAGGAATTAGAGCTTCCAAGTGCTCCTAAGCAGTTCATTCAGTATCTGGAAGAAGATAACAGACCTCAGGTAGCTCTGGATGTCAACTTTGAGAACGGCATGGGTATCTCTGTAGGACGTTTAAGAGAAGATACCGTATATGACTGGAAATTCGTAGGACTTTCCCACAATACAGTCAGAGGTGCCGCAGGCGGTGCTGTTCTGTGTGCCGAGCTTTTAAAAGCACAGGGATATATCACAAAGAAATAATGAATGTAAAATAAGAAACAAGCACAGTTTCCAATTAGAATCAGAAAAGCAGGTGTGTCATGCATGCCTGCTTTTTTAGGCGAAAGGATAAGTTGTAAGTGGGTAAAAAGTTAATCATAACAGAGAAACCTTCTGTTGCACAGGATTATGCTAAGGTTTTTCAAGTATCAGGCAGAAATAACGGTTATATAGAGAATCAGGATTATGTCATTACATGGTGTGTAGGTCATCTGGTAGAAATGGTCTACCCGGAGGAATATGATATTCGCTACAAGCGCTGGGTGCTGGCAGATCTGCCTTTTCTTCCGCAGATCTATAAATATGGAGTCATTAAGAACGTACAGCAACAATATGATATCGTTCACAAGCTTCTGCACAGACAGGATATTGATACCGTCTACTGGGCAGGGGACTCTGGAAAAGAAGGACAGACAATTGAAGAGAATATCCGTAATTATGGCGGTGTAAGAGAAGGCATGACAGAGCTTCGTGTCTGGATTGATTCCCAGACAGAGGAAGAGATCAGAAGAGGTGTTCAGGAAGCCAAACCCATGTCCGCATATGCAAACCTCGGTTCGTCTGGTATTATGCGTTCTATCGAAGACTATGCCATGGGAATTAATTTTTCCCGCGTCATGTCCGTAAAATACGGTAAATTGCTGAACGATGCTGCTGCCACAAATGGATATACTGCCATTGCCGTAGGTCGTGTTATGACCTGCGTACTGGGTATGGTCGTTAATAGAGAACGTGAGATTCGTAACTTCAAGGAGACTCCTTTTTACCGCGTTACAGGAGATTTTACGGATGCTCATATTGAAGCAGAATGGAAGGCAATCGAAGGCTCCACCTATTATGAATCTCCCAAATTGTATAAGGAAAACGGCTTCAAAGAACGTGTAGATGCACAAGCCCTGATTGACAGCTTTGCCGGAAAAGACGCCATTATACAGACTTTGGAGAAGGGCACCGCCCGTAAAAAGGCTCCCTTATTGTTCAACCTGGCAGAATTACAGGCAGAATGTTCCAAACGCTTCAAGATCAGCCCTGATGAAACTTTACAGGTAGCCCAGGATCTGTATGAGAAGAAACTGACAACCTATCCCAGAACAGATGCCCGTGTACTGACAACTGCCGTTGCCAAGGAAATCAGCAAGAACCTGTATAAATTACGCGACTATACACCAACACAGAAATTTACACAGACAATTTTACAGAATAAGTCATATACCCACCTTGCAAACACACAATATACTGATGACAGCAAAGTTACAGATCACTATGCCATTATTCCTACGGGGCAATTAACGGAGCTTGGCACATTGTCTCCGCTACAGCAAAAGGTATATGATCTGATAGTGCGCCGTTTCCTGAGTATATTTTATCCTGCTGCCGAATATCAGACCTTGAAATTAGTCATCCAGATAGATAAAGAATCTCTGTTTACATCGGCAAAAGTATTAAAAAGCCTTGGTTTCCTCGAAGTCATGGGCAAAACTCTGGAAAATGCAGAAGATGAGAACAATGATACTGATAAAACTGAGGAGCAGACATCCAAAGTAGATTCAAGGAAATTGCTGGCTTTGGCAGATACTCTGAAAAAAGGCGATCATCTTCAGGTAAATGCTTTTCAGATCAAGGAAGGTGCAACGAAGCCTCCCAAGCGATATACCTCCGGTTCCATGATACTTGCCATGGAAAACGCAGGACAATTGATAGAGGATGAAGAACTTCGTGCCCAGATCAAAGGCTCCGGTATCGGAACCAGTGCAACCCGTGCTGAGATTATCAAAAAGCTGATACGTATCGGTTATCTGAACCTGAATAGCAAGACTCAGGTCATTACACCAGAACGTTTCGGCGAGATGGTATATGAAGTCGTTGCCATGACTGTTCCAGCTCTGTTAAACCCCAAGATGACCGCATCCTGGGAGAAAGGTCTGGACGGCATCACCAATGGCACGGTAGACATGCAGGATTACCGTACCAAGCTGGAGGACTTCATTCGGCGTGAAACCATTCAGATACGTGACAAAGATTTAACACAGCAGTTAGCAGCACAGATCAGCCAGTTCACTGGAAAAGGTGCCAGAGGCTTGGGCGCCCGCAGAAAGCTTAATGCAAAATGCCCTGTTTGTGGCGGTGATATCGTAACAACGCCTTTTGGATACGGCTGTGACCGCTATCAGAAGGATGGCAGTGGATGCCGTTTCGTCATCGGAAGTGTTGCAGGAAGAGACCTGACTGACGAAGAAGTAATTGATCTTCTCTCAAAGGGAAGAACACAAGTCCTCTCAGGATTTACTGCCAAGAATAAAAAGAAGTTCCAGGCTGCATTAGTCTTGCAAAAGGAAGAGGATGGTAAAGTCAACATTTCCTTTGACTTTTCCGAAAATCAACCACAGGTATTAGAAGAAGTCAAATGTCCTGATTGCGGTTCTCCTATGGAGATAAAAGGCTTCGGATATGGCTGCACGAATTTCGATGCGTCCAATCCTGAGAGCTGTCACTTTGCCATCGGTAAAATAGCTGATAAAGAACTGTCTGTTGCCCAGGTCACAGAACTGTTACTTAATGGCAGAACTTCAACCATTCGCGGGTTCAAAAGCAAAAGCGGCAAGAAATTTGATGCCTGTCTTGTCCTTGATACAGATGAACACAATAAACATACCGTTAAATTTGACTTTGAAAACGTAGAAGCCAGGAAAATCAAAGATGTAGTCTGTCCATTGTGTGGAGGCGAAATCGTACAGACGCCTTTTGGCTTTGGCTGCGCCAATTATAACAAAGAAGATGAGAACAGTTGCAAATTCTCCATTGGCAAAATGGCAGGAAGAGATATCCCGGAGGCTCAGATCAAGGAGCTTCTGACCAACGGCAGAACAGGCACGATACGAGGCTTCAAATCCAAGACCGGTAAGAAATTCGATGCCAGAATCGCTCTCAGCAAAGATGCAGAAGGCAAAGTAACCGGATTAAAATTTGATTTCGATGATCTGGAACAGCCCAAATTAAAAGATGCCAAGTGTCCTCTGTGCGGTGGCGATATTGTAAAAACACCTTTCGGTTACGGCTGTGCCAATTATAATAAAGACGATGCCGAACACAGCTGTCGATTCATGATTGGTAAAATAGGTGGTGTCAAATTAAATGACAGCCAGGTGCGTCAGCTGCTTGCTACCAAAAAGACAGATGTCATTACCGGATTTACTTCCAAAACAGGTAAAAAGTTCGATGCACCACTTAAATTGAATACAGAAGGACAGATTGTATTTGACTTCCCTGACAGACCACAGCCTGTAGAAACCTCTCTTACCTGTCCAAGATGTAAAGAACACAAACTTAAGAAAGGGCAGTGGTATTATGAATGTGAGTGTGGCTTCCGAATCAGTCACACAGTAGCGCAGGTTCCTTTATCAGAAGAAATCATGCAGCAGTTATTTACAGAAGGAAGAACCCGTGATAAAGTAACAAGTTTTGTCTCTAAAGCTGGAAATTCCTTCGATGCTGTTCTGAAATATGAAGACGAACGAATACAGTTTGATTTTGATGCCAAACCCGCAAATGCCGAAAAAGAAGCTGCTTCCCCTATGCCCTGGGAAGACGCAGCCATACCACAACCATCTGAAAGTTCATCTACAGAATTACCGAGCGAGGATTTTCCCGTGGAATTCCCTCCTGAGGACTCTTCCGAAGAGAATATGTCTTTTGCAGATGAACAATCTCTGTTTGCAGATTTCCAAGAGGATGGACTTCCGTGGAATTAAGTGTTACATTAATGATATGAATAAGATCTATAACAGGAAAGGATATAACTACTATGGAACAATTACAAATTCAGAATTTATATGATCTGACACAGACTATCGCAGCTCCTTTATTTGAGGGTGCTACCTATCCCTGGGAGCTTCTTCCTAAGATCAGTGCCTTTATCATCGAACTGGGCAACCGTCTGCCAGAAGACAAATACGAGAAGCGAGGAGAGAATGTATGGATTGCAAAGTCTGCTACTGTTTTTCCAACCGCTTATATTAACGGACCATGTATTATTGACGAGGAAGCAGAGGTAAGACACTGTGCATTCATCCGTGGTAACGCTATCGTTGGCAAAGGAGCCGTAGTTGGTAACTCCACAGAACTTAAAAACGTCATTCTGTTCAATAAAGTACAGGTGCCTCATTATAACTATGTAGGTGACAGTATTCTTGGATATAAGTCTCATATGGGTGCGGGATCTATTACTTCCAACGTAAAGAGCGATAAGACTCTGGTCGTTGTGAAATCCCCATATGGAAATATCGAAACAGGATTAAAGAAGATGGGCGCAATGCTTGGCGACAATGTAGAAGTAGGCTGTAACAGTGTACTGAACCCAGGAACTGTCATCGGTCGCTGCTCCAATGTATATCCTACCTCTATGGTACGTGGATTTATCGAGCCTAACAGCATTTATAAGAAGCAGGGCGAGATTGTTTCCAAAAATTGAGAATAAATTATTGATAAATATTTGACGAAAAATAGAATTTTAGATTGATATTTTTCTCATTTTATGCGAAAATAACTTTGTGTGTAGATAGCTTATCCACAAGAATGGACGGAAATGAAGCGCCGTCCGTATTCGAATGGGTTTCGGTTTATGAAATTATTCCATAGACCTGCTATAAAAAGTATAAGATATGCAATCGAAAGGAGATTTCACATGATTTATTCAAAAGAAGTTGAAGAGATGTGTGTAGTCGCACGTGATGGTAATCATGGATGCGCACCTATCCCAGAAGAAGCAAAATGGGTTAAGGCTAAAGAAGTAAAGGATATTTCCGGTTTTACACACGGTGTTGGCTGGTGTGCTCCTCAGCAGGGTGCATGTAAGCTTTCTCTTAACATTAAGGAAGGTATCATTCAGGAAGCATTAGTTGAGACAATCGGCTGCTCCGGTATGACACACTCTGCAGCTATGGCAGCAGAATTACTTCCAGGCAGAACTGTTTTGGAAGCATTAAATACAGACCTTGTATGTGATGCTATTAATACAGCTATGAGAGAGTTATTCTTACAGATCGTTTACGGACGTTCTCAGTCTGCTTTCTCTGAAGAAGGACTTCCTGTAGGCGCTGGTCTTGAAGACCTTGGTAAAGGTTTAAGAAGCCAGGTTGGTACAATGTATGGTACTCTGAAGAAGGGACCTCGTTATCTGGAAATGGCAGAAGGTTATGTTACAGGTATCGCTCTTGACGCTGATGACAAGATCATTGGTTACAAGTTCGTTAACCTTGGTAAGATGACAGACTTCATCAAGAAGGGTGATGACGCTAACACAGCATGGGAAAAGGCAAGCGGACAGTATGGTCGTGTAGCTGATGCTGTTAAGATCATCGATCCTAGAAACGATAAGGAGGTTAAATAACTATGGCATTATTCGAGTCCTATGAAAGAAGAATTGACAAGATCAATTCCGTATTAAACAGCTATGGTATCGCTTCTATCGAAGAAGCTGAAAAGATCACTAAAGACGCAGGTCTTGACGTATATGAGCAGGTTAAGAAGATTCAGCCTATCTGTTTCGAGAACGCTTGCTGGGCTTACACTGTAGGTGCTGCAATCGCAATCAAGAAGGGCTGCAGAAAGGCTTCTGAAGCAGCAGCAGCTATCGGTGAAGGTCTTCAGGCATTCTGTATTCCTGGTTCTGTTGCAGACAACCGTAAGGTAGGTCTTGGACATGGTAACTTAGGTAAGATGCTTCTTGAAGAAGATACAGATTGTTTCTGCTTCTTAGCAGGTCATGAATCCTTCGCAGCAGCAGAAGGTGCTATCGGTATCGCAGAGAAGGCTAACAAGGTTCGTCAGAAGCCTCTTCGTGTTATCTTAAACGGTCTTGGTAAGGATGCAGCAGAAATCATCGCTCGTATCAATGGCTTTACATTTGTAGAGACAGAGTACGATCCTTACACAAACACAGTTAAGGAAGTATTCAGAAAATCTTACTCTGATCCTGAAGGACCTCGTGGTAAGGTTAACTGCTACGGCGCTAACGATGTATGTGAAGGCGTTGCAATCATGTGGAAAGAGAACGTTGACGTATCTATCACAGGTAACTCAACTAACCCTACAAGATTCCAGCATCCAGTAGCAGGTACATACAAGAAGGAAAGACTTGAAGCTGGTAAGAAGTACTTCTCAGTAGCTTCCGGCGGTGGTACAGGTCGTACACTTCATCCTGATAACATGGCAGCAGGTCCTGCTTCCTATGGTATGACAGATACATTAGGACGTATGCACTCTGACGCTCAGTTCGCAGGTTCTTCTTCCGTACCAGCTCACGTAGAAATGATGGGCTTAATCGGTATGGGTAACAACCCTATGGTTGGTGCTACAGTTGCAGTTGCAGTTTCTGTAGAGGAAGCAGCAAAGGCTGGTAAGTTCTAATCTAAAGATTATTTTAAATATTTTGAGACACTTTCATATGAGAGTGTCTCATTTTTATTCCAGAAATTTATTGATGAATGAGATATAAAACACCACAGGATTTACAGTAGCAAGTTCGCAGCAAATATGCTAGACTTATCACATATAGACTGGATAACTAAAGAGAATAATAAAATAACCAACAAATAATCGAGGTATAAAATGTCTTCACCTACTATGACCGAACAACAAATTATATCACTATTTACTAAAGATACCATAAAAGAATATCGCATTATAAACTCCAGCCATGGTGATGATGATTTCCGCGAGGCAATTATTTGCACCTTTGACACTGGTAAAAAACTTGTGATAAAAGCAGCACATAACTCTTTTACCTCTGTTGAACATATAAAAATGTGGCAACGATGTATCGAGGAATATAGGGAACTCGGTTACTACAGTCCCAGGATTTATAATTCTTTAAATGGCACATTTCCAATTGTATTTTATAAAGGATATGAATGTATTGTCTATGCAGAAGAATTTTCCATATACAGCTCTGTGAAAGATTGTCCCAATGCCAGACCTTATCGCGACAGTTTATATTTGATGACTGCCAAAATTGCAAAACAAAAATTTAACTATACTGATTTTCCTTCTGCTTATTGCTTATTCGATGTATTCCCTGGAGATGAATTGGATGAGGTAACGCAGAATGCTTTGGAATTCAAACAGTATTGCACAACATTACCAAAATGCTTTGAATCACAAACAGTAAGAATGTTTAAAAGATGGGAAGATAATAGAAAACAATTAGAGAAAATTTATTTTAAACTTCCATTTTCTGTATTTCAGGCTGATTTTAATGATTCCAATGTTCTGGTAGACCATGATGGACAGTTTATGGGTATTATAGATTTTAATTTAGCCGGTAAGGATGAATTCTTAAATTATCTATTTAGAGAGATTTATACTGGTTCTTTTGAGGAAGAACTAAATGAAATTTTAAGGGCATTAAAAATTTCCAGAGAAGTGTACCCCTTTTCAAAAGAGGAACAATATGCAGCACTTCTGATTTATCGCTGTGTGAAGCCGCTCTGGTACACAAGACTAACTGCTTTAAAAGAAGCTGGCAGCGATTTAAAATTAATTCAAAAATGTCTTGATGAAATAGAATCTGCACAGACAAAAGAGATTGACTTTAAAAGTGTTATGTAACACAATATATTTAGAAAGGACAAAGGTGATTACTATGAGTAACAATCAGGTATTAACAACAATAAAGGAACGCAGTTCTGCAAGAGCATACAGCCCAGAACAGCTTACACAGGAAGAATTAAATACAATTTTGAATGCAGGTCTTATGGCGCCTACAGGTATGAACAAGAAGGAAATTCATTTCACAGTAATAAAAGGTGACAATTCTGTTTTATCAGAATTAGACGAAGAGAAAAGAAGATTACGCGATCAGGAGAAACAGCCACATAATTTTTACTATGAAGCACCTGTACTTATTTTGTTAAGCGCGGAGGACGACTTTAGATGGAGTCAGGTTGATGCAGGTATTGCTGTTGAAAATATGGCACTGGCGGCACAAAGCCTTGGTCTTGGTAACCTGATTATTGGATGTATCTATGATGCTTTACATGGAGAGAAGAAGGACTATTTTTCAAAAGCATTCCAGATACCAGAAGGATATTCTTTCCAGATAGCACTTGCAGTAGGTCATAAAACAGATCACAAGACTCCTCATGAATATGATTTTGATAAACAGGTAACT
>CAVBMG010000076.1:0-15869 GCA_963596435.1 Agathobacter sp. | reverse complement strand
GAATAGAAGCCAACATTACCAATATTGGTCTGCTTGCCAAAGAAGGCATGCGCGAAACAGATAAGGAAATTCTGACAATCATGACATGTCAATCATGACAGGGAAATAAAGGATTTGACAAAAGGAATTTCTGTTTGGTACTATAGTAATGAAAATAGCAATGTAAAACGCTCATAAAGAGCGTTTTTTTACGCAAACAGGTTTGATACAACTAATTGTGATTAGTAAAGAGAAGGAAAGGTTTGATATAACTATGATGATGGACAAACGTCTGCTTAATGTAGTTCCCGACAGTAAGAAGTACATCATGAGAAATGTACTTTGTCAGTGGGGCGCTCTGGCAGCTAATATTGTAATGATGTGGAATATAACAGCTCTTTTGGCAAGCTTGCTGGTGCCTGAACCGGTGAACAAGGTATGGGCTGTGATATGGATTGTACTGGCAGTTATTGTACGATATGTATGTACAATATTGAGCAGCCGTATGAGCTATTTATCTTCCAAGGCGGTTAAAAAGACACTTAGAGAGAAAATATATCAGAAGCTCCTGCGTCTTGGAGTCTCCTATAAAGAACAGGTAAAGACCTCAGAAATCGTACAGGTAGCAGTGGAGGGTGTTGACCAGCTGGAGACTTATTTTGGCGCATATCTTCCACAGTTTTTCTATGCGATGATCGCACCGCTTACATTATTTGTTGTACTTTGCTTTGTGAATGTGCCTTCTGCCATTGTGCTTTTGATATGTGTGCCTATGATACCCATTGCAATTGCTGTGGTGCAGACCTGGGCGAAGAAGCTGTTGTCAAAATACTGGGATCAGTATACAGCGCTTGGAGATACTTTTCTTGAGAATCTGCAGGGACTGACTACATTGAAAATCTATCAGTCTGATGCATACAAAAATGAACAGATGAATGTAGAGTCAGAGAAATTTCGCAAAATTACAATGAAGGTACTGACTATGCAGCTTAATTCCATTACGATCATGGATCTGGTGGCTTATGGTGGGGCTGCACTTGGTATGATTATGGCAGTGACGCAATATCGTGATTATCATGTCTCCCTGGAAGGCTGTCTTTTGATTATTGTTCTGTCTGCGGATTTCTTTATTCCTATGCGACAGCTTGGAAGCTTCTTCCATATTGCAATGAATGGCATGGCTGCCAGTGACAAGATCTTTAAGTTACTGGATATGCCGGAGCAGAATCAGGGAGAGCAGGAGATAGGCGCAGACTGTACAATTGTATGTAACGAACTGTCTTTTGGCTATGAAGAGGATAAGGAAATCCTGCACAATATTTCCATGTCTTTTCCCAAGGGAAGCTTCACTGCCATTGTAGGTGAGAGTGGAAGTGGTAAGTCTACCATCGCAGGAATCCTGACAGGACATAACAGGCAATACAGAGGCAGTGTGACCATCGGTGATATTTCGTTGCCGGAGATAAAAGAAGCATCACTAATGAAGAATGTGACTTATGTCAGCCATAACAGCTATCTTTTCAAAGGAACAGTCCGTGATAATCTGCTGATGGGGAATCCACAGGTCTCGGATGAGGAATTGTGGAAAGCACTGGAGCAGGTGAAGCTGGCTGATTTCCTGCGTAATGAAAAGGGACTGGATACAGAACTGGCAGAGAAGGCATCTAATCTGTCAGGTGGACAGTGCCAGCGTCTGGCTTTTGCAAGGGCATTGCTTCACGACAGCCCTGTGTATATTTTTGATGAAGCGACGTCCAACATTGATGTGGAGAGCGAGAATGATATCATGAAAGAAATCTGTCGTCTGGCGGCAGAGAAGACAGTGATACTGATATCTCACAGACTTGCTAATGTAGTCCATGCAGATAACATATATGTGTTGGAGCAGGGACAGTTAAAAGAAAGTGGTACGCATGAAGTATTACTGAATAATCATAGTACATATGAACAGCTGTGGAATGTGCAGCAGAAGCTGGAGAATTTTGGTAAGGAGGTACAGGACTGATATGAACAGAAAAAGAAGCAATTTTGAAGTTATGATGAGACTGATCGGGCTTGTGAAACCTCTGACAGGCTATATGATACTGGCTATTTGCATGGGATTAATCGGTCATCTGTGCGCAGCGTTTCTTACTGTGCTTGCAGGATACGGGATACTTCACATAGTAGGTCTTTATGATGGCGCATTACTGGCAATCTTTCTTATTATGGGCGCATGCGCCTTGGTGAGAGGTATTCTGCGATATGCGGAACAGGCGTGCAATCATTTCATTGCCTTTAAATTACTGGCTTTGATTCGTGATAAGGTGTTTCAGGCACTGCGCAGACTCTGCCCTGCCAAATTAGAGGGAAAAGACAAGGGAGATCTGATTGCGGTCATTACATCAGATATTGAATTACTTGAGGTTTTTTATGCGCATACCATATCTCCAAGTGCGATTGCATTGCTCTTTACGATAATTATGTGCGCTTATATTGGGCATTTTCACCGGATTCTGGGTGTGATTGCGCTGATTGCCTATATAACGGTAGGTATTGTAGTTCCTGTGATGATTTCCCGTGCCAACGGAGAGAACGGCATGCTGTTTCGAAAGGACTCCGGCGAGTTGAGCGGATTTGTGCTGGATAGTCTTCGTGGGTTGACAGAGACGATTCAGTATGGTCAGGGAGAGAAGCGCCTTGAAAAGATGAATCGAAAAACAGACATTCTTTCCGTCAGAGAAGAGCAGATGAAGCAGATTGCAGGCAGAAATCAGGCAATTACCAATACTGTAATACTTGCAGCAGACTTAATCATGCTGTTTGCAGCAGTGATGTTATATCAGCGATATGAAGTTGGATTTGCGGGAGTGATTCTTCCGGTGCTGGCGCTGATGAGCTCTTTTGGACCGGTTGTTGCTCTGGCGGGGCTGGGAAGCACCTTGCAGAATACCTTTGCAGCAGGTAATCGTGTACTGGATATTCTGGATGAGAAACCTGTAACAGAGGATATTACCGGATATGGAAATATAGATTTCGCAGGAGCAAAAGCAGAGGACGTTTCTTTTGCTTATGGGGATGAAACTATTTTACAGAATGTATCAGTAGAAATCCCACAAAAACAGATCATTGGGCTAATGGGAAGAAGTGGAAGCGGCAAATCCACACTGCTGAAACTGTTCATGCGTTTCTGGAAAACCAGGCAGGGACAGATTCTGTTATCAGATCATAATATCAATGAGATCAACACGGATAACCTGCGAAATATGGAAAGCTTCATGACACAGGAGACACATCTTTTCCATGACAGTATTGCCAATAATCTGCGAATTGCCAGACTGGATGCAACACAGGAAGAACTGGAGACAGCCTGTAGGAAAGCATCTATTCATGATTTTATCATGTCACTTCCGCAGGGATATGAAACTATGGTCGGAGAGCTGGGTGATACGCTCTCAGGAGGAGAAAAACAGCGAATTGGTCTGGCAAGGGCATTTTTGCATGATGCACCTTTTATGCTGCTGGATGAGCCGACCAGTAATCTTGACAGCCTTAATGAAGCGGTGGTTTTGAAGTCTCTTCAGGAAGAACGTGAGGGTAAGACAGTAGTGCTGGTATCTCACAGAGAATCCACCATGCGTATAGCAGACAGGGTATATTCTGTGGAAAACGGGAGGATGAGTTGATGCAGAATGTGGATAATAAGAGAGAACGGGAAAAGGTAATGGTATCACAGATGATTGCCCTTTATTGCAGAGGCAATCATCATACCAGGAAGGGATTGTGTGAAGAATGTGCAAAACTGGATGAATACGCCAGAATGCGCAGTGACAAATGTCCTTTTATGGAGACAAAGACCTTCTGTTCTAATTGTAAAGTGCATTGCTATCAGCCACAGATGAGAGAACAGATCAGACAGGTCATGCGCTATTCAGGACCAAGGATGCTGTTCCATCACCCGGTCATGGCAATCAGACACTTAATAGAAAGTCATAAGGAAAAATAGTGTGAAAAAACAGATGTATCTTATCTGAGATTATGTTATAATAGAATATAGGCTTCAAAATAGAAATGGGTATTATTCAGCAAATGGATAATGTCCATTTTTGTACATATAGTTATTAATAGTAGAAAGGTTTGAATATATTATATGAATAAGGAATACGCGATTGTAACAGATGGCTCATGTGATCTGCCTAAGGAGCTGTGTCAGGAGAAAGGAATTACGGTAGTCCCTTTCTATGTATCCTTTGATGGGGAGAAATATGAGAAAGAGATCGTAGAAATGCCAATCAGACAATTCTATGAAGATATGGTAAAGAATCCAAAGGTATTTCCCAAGTCTTCCATGCCGTCTGTGCAGGATTATATGGATGCCTTTATGCCAATTGTACAGGAAGGCAAGGCAATTATCTGTATTTGTATTACAACGAAATTCAGCGGTTCCATGCAGTCTGCCCTGAATGCCAGAATGATGATATTGGAACAGCATCCTGATGCAGAGATCACAGTAATTGATGCAACGATCAATACAGTATTGCAGGGAATCTATGTATTGGAAGCACAGAAGATGAAAGAAGCAGGCGTACCCTATGAAAAGGTAGTAGAAGAACTTGAGACAATCAAATCTACAGGAAGAATCTTCTTTACCGTAGGTAATCTGGAATATTTACAGCATGGCGGCAGAATCGGTAAGGTAGCCAGTGTCGCAGGTTCTGTACTGGGAATCCGCCCATTGATTACCTTAAAGGAAGGTGAGATCTTCGCCTCAGGTATTGCCAGAGGCAGAAACCGCTCTCTGGATAAAGTACGTGAATTATTATTGCAGTATCTGGAAGAAGTGAAGGCGGCAAAGGATTGTTCTGATTACAGTCTTGCAGTCGGTTTTGGCTATGATGCAGCAGAAGCAGAGGAATTCCAGGCAGCAGCAGTAGAGTTCCTGAATGGAAAAGGATACCAGGTGACGAAAGAGCAGTTCCCAATCTATCAGATTGGAGCTACGATCAGTGTGCACACAGGACCATATCCTTTGGGATTTGGTATCATTCGTAAAAATAAATACACAAAATAAATGATGACTGGCGGCATTTGAGGGGAGGATGAGCCATGATCGCATTGTTAAGTCGTATTTTTATCAAGAACAATAGCACATACACAGACCCGGTAGTAAGGAGAGCTTACGGACAGTTGACAGGTATTGTGGGAATTGTTCTGAACGTTCTGCTTTTTGTGGGAAAATATATGGCGGGGCTGCTTAGTGGTTCTGTATCGGTTATGGCAGATGCTTTCAATAACCTGTCTGATGCAGGCTCCAGCTTTATTACGCTTCTGGGATTTCATTTTGCAGGAAAAGAGCCGGATACGGAGCATCCCTTTGGTCATGGAAGAATTGAATATGTATCGGGTCTTGGGGTGTCTGTACTGATTATCGTAATGGGAGCTGAGTTGTTTCGTTCTTCTTTGCAAAAGGTAATACACCCGGAAACCATGGAGGTCAATGCTGTTACGATAACAGTGCTGATCGTATCTATTCTTGTGAAGGTCTATATGGCGGGCTATAATAAACGGTATGGCAAAAGAATAGATTCTACAGCGATGAAAGCAACTGCAACAGACAGTCTTAGTGACTGTGTTGCAACCAGCGTAGTATTGGTGTCCATGTTGTTGTACAGTATCGGAGATATCAATCTGGATGGGTTATCCGGTCTTATTGTGGCTGTTTTTATCCTCATGGCAGGGGTGAGTTCAGCCAGAGATACTTTGAGTCCGCTGCTTGGAGAAGCGCCGGATATGGAATTTGTTCATGATATTGAAAATACCGTAAAGTCACATCCTATGGTAGCGGGCGTTCACGATATGGTAATCCATAATTATGGACCGGGCAGAATCATGGTATCGCTTCATGCAGAAGTGCCGGGCAATCTGGATATTTATACCATACATGATGAGATTGATCTGATAGAGAGAGAGCTTAAATCGAAATATCATTGTGAAGTGGTTATTCATATGGACCCTATTGCAGTAGATGATAAGAAGGTCATGGGACTTCGCAGGGAAGTAGAGGCGCTTGTGAAACAGATGGATGAACTGTTGTCTATTCATGATTTCAGAATGGTAGAGGGGCCTACCCATACTAATCTGATCTTTGATGTAGTAGTACCACAGGGGTACCCTAAGTCAGATCAGGAAGTGTCAGATGAAATTTCTGAAATGATAGAGACAAAATGGGCGAATTACCATGCTGTGATCAAGATGGAAAAAAGGTACATATAATAAGAAAAATCAATATAAATGATTAAATTTAATCATTTAATTTTACAATTTGCTGTGCTAAGATAGCAGCATAGAAGAAAGGTGAGGAGAAATATGAAGGGATATGACAAGTATGAGCGTGCATATTTTATGCCGCCTGTATGTACCTATGACTGGGTTAAGAAAGATTATGTAGATAAAGCACCTATCTGGTGTTCTGTAGATTTAAGAGATGGCAATCAGGCTCTGATCGAGCCCATGAGCCTGGATGAGAAGCTGGAGTTCTTCCAGATGCTGGTAGATATCGGATTCAAGGAAATCGAAGTAGGTTTCCCGGCAGCATCAGAGACAGAGTACAACTTCATGAGAGCTCTCATCGAGAAGAATATGATTCCTGATGATGTGACAGTACAGGTACTGACACAGGCAAGAGAGCATATTATCAAGAAGACTTTTGAGGCAGTTAAGGGAGCGCCTCATGCAGTCATTCATTTATACAATTCAACATCTGTAGCACAGCGTGAGCAGGTATTTAAGAAGAGTAAGGAAGAGATTAAGCAGATCGCGATTGATGGTGCGAAGCTTCTGAATAAGCTGGCATCTGAAACAGAGGGTAATTTCTCTTTTGAATACAGCCCTGAGAGTTTCCCTGGAACAGAAGTAGACTATGCGGTAGAGGTATGCAATGCAGTTCTTGATGTATGGCAGCCTAAGCCTGAGAATAAGGTTATTATCAATATTCCTACCACAGTAGAGATTGCAATGCCTCATGTATTTGCAACCCAGGTAGAATATATCAGCAAGAATCTGAAATATCGTGAAGCAGTGACCTTGAGCCTGCATCCTCATAATGACAGAGGAAGCGGTGTCAGTGATGCAGAACTGGGACTGTTAGCAGGTGCTGACCGTATCGAAGGTACACTGTTTGGTAATGGTGAGAGAACAGGTAATGTAGATATCATTACACTTGCCATGAATATGTTCTCCCACGGTGTAGATCCTCATCTGGACTTCTCCAATATTCCTGCAATCCGTGAGAAATATGAGAGATTTACAAGAATGCATGTATATGAGCGTCAGCCTTATGCAGGTGACCTGGTATTCTCCGCATTCTCCGGTTCTCATCAGGATGCGATTGCCAAGGGTATGGCGTGGAGAGAAGACAAGAAGCTGTATAAATGGTCCGTTCCTTATCTGCCGGTTGATCCTATGGATGTGGGAAGAACTTATGAGTCCGATGTTATCCGAATCAACAGTCAGTCCGGTAAGGGTGGCGTGAACTATATCCTGAAACAGAACTTCGGCATTTCTCTTCCTGAGAAGATGCGTGAGGAATTCGGCTATCTGGTAAAGCATGTATCAGATCAGGAGCACAAGGAATTAACACCTCAGTGGGTATATGAGATCTTTGAGGATAAATATGTCACAAGACAGCCTTACTTCCAGATCCCGGAGTGCCATTTCAAGCAGATCAATGGTATTATGGCAGAATCTACGATTGTACAGGATAATCAGATGCATACTGTTGAAGCTAATGGTAATGGACGTCTGGATGCAGTATCCAATACGATCAAACAGTACTTTGGAATCAGCTATGAATTATCCGTATATGAAGAGCATGCCCTTTCCAAAGGCTCTTCCTCCAAAGCGATGTCTTATGTGGGAATTACCAGTCAGGGCAAGATGTACTGGGGCGTAGGTATTGATGACGATATTATCAAGTCATCCATCAATGCACTGGTAGTTGCAGTGAACCAGCTGCCTGACATTCAGGTAAAGGACACTGTGCAGGATGAGCGTCTTATAGCCATGCAGAATTACATACAGGCTAACTACCAGACCGTGACACTGGAAGATATGGCAGAGCAGTTCCATTTATCTGAGCCGTATATTTCCAAGTATATCAAGGATAAGTCCGGTAAGACCTTTGGCGATTTCGTACAGGGAATTCGTATGAAAAAGGCAAGAACATTACTGAAGAACAGTAATATGACAGTAGAAAATATTGCATATACAGTGGGCTATCAGAATGTAGAGCATTTTAACAGACTCTTTAAAAAGAAATATAACATGACACCAATTCAGTACAGAAACGGTGGTCAGAACTAAAAAAAGCAGATACCTCTTCAAAGGAAAGGGTATCTGCTTTTTTGCGTCTAAATGAATTACTGCGTTGGTTCCTGAGGATTATCTTTTCTGATCTCATCTAACAGATGCTTCATTTTACGTTCCATCTGTGACAGCTCCTCAGAATAATATTGAAATGCTTCAGCTGTTTCTTCCGGTGTTTCACCCTTGTAGCAGATGCGGTGTTCCATACTTGCCCACAGATCCATGGATAAAGTACGGAACTGAATCTCCACAGGGTAGTACTGCATACCTTCAATCCTGTATACAGGAACACCAAGCACCATATGGTAGCTTTTATATCCGCTGGCTTTGGGATTGTTGATATAATCACTTTCTTTCAGAATCAACAGATCTGTCTGGGTTCTGACCAGAGACAGAATACTGTAGATATCTTCAATGAAATAACAGATTACACGGATGCCTGCAATGTCTGTCAGATTCTCCTTGGCGGAAATTGCGGAGACAGGAAGCTCTCTGTGAATGAGTTTCTTTTCTATGCTTTTGCGGCTCTTGATACGTGCCTGGACATTATGTATCGGATAGTCGCGGTATTTCTTACGATAATCTTCATTTAGACCATTAATTCTCACTTCAAGGCGTGTCATAGCCTCACGATAAGGTTCTACGAGCTGATCGTATTCTTCCTGAGGAATTTTGACAGGCTTTGATTCTATGGTTTCAGACAAAATAATAAACCTCCTATGGCTGTCTTATTGTACTGTGACAGCGCACTTACATCACATCTATAATATACCGTAATTACCAGTTCAAAGCAATAAATAGTGTGTATTTTTAACAAAAAATTAAAAAAATATATGCCTAAATTGTGAAAAATATTCTATTGAAAAAACTACGAAAGGTCAATAATGCATAGAAATCTCATTTTAGAGACTTTGTTTTAACAGGGATTCATGTTATACTTAGAATAATCAGGGCAAGCGCTGCCAAGCCCGATGATTATGTGAAAAACAGCGCAGAAATGGAGATTACTATGAAGATCGCATTAATTAACGAGAACAGCCAGGCTGCTAAGAATGCAATGGTATGTGAGACATTAAAGAAGGTCGTAGAACCTATGGGACATGAAGTATTTAATTATGGAATGTATTCTGCAGAGGATGAGCACCAGCTTACTTATGTACAGAATGGTATTCTTGCAGCAGTTTTATTAAATTCAGGTGCAGCAGATTTTGTTATTACAGGATGTGGTACAGGTGAAGGCGCTATGCTTGCATGCAACGCATTCCCTAAGGTACTTTGCGGACATGTTGAATCCCCTCTTGATGCATATCTGTTCTCTCAGGTAAATGACGGCAACTGTGTAGCACTGCCTTTTGCTGAGAATTTCGGATGGGGCGGCGAGCTGAATCTGGAATACATCTTTGAGAAGTTATTCTGCACACCGGGCGGTGGCGGATATCCTAAGGAAAGAGTTGTTCCTGAACAGCGTAACAAGAAGATTCTGGATGCTGTAAAGGAAATCACACACAATGACCTGTGCGATATTCTTCCTAAGCTTGATAGAGAGCTTGTAAAGGGCGCTCTGAGCGGAGAGAAGTTCAGCGAATATTTCTTTGCTAACTGCAAGTGTGACAAGATCGCAGCAGTTGTAAAAGAGATTCTTGCATAAGGTAAATACTATGTTACTGGATAAAGTATATTATACAGTGGCAAGGCTGGATGGAGACTATGCCTATCTGAGCAGAGAAGATAATCCGGATGAAGAACCCAAGTGTGTGGCAAGAGCACTGCTTCCCGCAGAAATTACGGAAAACAGCCGCCTGTTATATGAAATGATGGAGTACAGCCTTGTATAAATTCACAGGAACAAAGAAGTGCAGTCTGACTTAGGTTGGACTGCATTTTTCATATTGTTTATTTGATAAAAACGTATTGACTTAATTCTTATTCGTATTTATAATTTGCTTATTAAAAGCGTTAAAGCGTTTATGCGTTAAAGCGCATATACAAAAGGGAATGGAGGAATATGTTATGAAAAAATTGAATAAGTTCATGTCTGTTGCCATGTCAGCAGCTATGGTTATGTCACTGGCTGCATGCGGAAGTGCAACAGAGGAGTCCGCAGCTCCTGCAGACACAGCAACAGAAACCAAGACAGAGACGAAAACAGAGACAGCAGCAACTGATTCTGATAAGGTATATCAGATTGGTATTTTGCAGCAGTTGGAACATCCCGCTCTGGATGCAGCCAGTGAAGGATTTGAAGCAGCCCTGACAGAACTGCTTGGAGCAGATCATGTGAAGTTCGACTTACAGAATGCTCAGGGTGAGCAGGCTAACTGTGCAACCATCAGTAATAATTTCGTAGCAAGCAATTATGATCTGATTCTTGCTAATGCGACAACAGCTTTGCAGTGTGCAGGCGCAGCAACCAGTACAATTCCTATTCTGGGTACATCTATTACGGACTATGCAACAGCTTTGGAAATTGATGACTGGACAGGTGCTACCGGCAGAAATATCTCCGGTACATCAGATCTGGCTCCAATTGCAGAACAGGAGAAGATGCTGGTAGAGCTTTTCCCGGATGCCAAGACAGTTGGTATTCTGTACTGTTCAGCAGAGCCTAACTCCAAGTATCAGGCTACAGAGTTCGAGAAGGCACTGGATGCAGACAATATTTCTTATAAAGAATATACCGCAGCTGATTCCAATGATATTGCATCTGTCGTACAGACAGCGGTTACAGAAGTAGATGTAATCTATATTCCTACAGATAATACAATGGCAGGTAATACAGAGACAATCAACAATATTACACTTCCAGCAGGAATTCCTGTTATTGCAGGTGAGGAAGGTATCTGCAAGGGCTGTGGTGTTGCAACACTTTCCATCAGCTACTATGATATCGGATACAAGGCTGGCGAGATGGCATATGATATTCTTGTAAATGGTGCAGATATTACAACAATGGATATCGAATATGCACCTCAGGTAACGAAGGAATACAATGCTTCTATTGCAGAACAGCTTGGCGTTACAATTCCTGACGGATATACAGCAATTGCGGCAGAATAAAAAAGTTAAAACAGAAGTGCTAAAATGGGAGAGTTTCCTTCGGGAAGCTCTCTATGCTTCAAAAGGGAGGGTTTCATTTGCTTTTAACAGCATATTTATCATCATTAAGTCCGGCGGCATTATTTCGTTCACTGCCGGGGTCCTGCGCACAGGGGTTAATATGGGGCTTACTTGCGTTAGGCGTGTATATCACTTATAAATTACTGGATTTTGCAGATCTGTCGGTAGATGGTTCACTGGCAACAGGCGGCGCAGTAGCGGTTATGCTGATCCGTGGCGGGATGAATCCGTGGCTGGCTTTGATCTTTGCTTTTCTGGCTGGTATGGCAGCTGGTTTTGTAACGGGTATTTTACATACTGCGTTAGGCATTCCTGGAATTCTGGCAAGTATTCTTACTCAGATTTCTCTGTATTCTATTAATCTGAATATTATGGGCTGTTCCAATCAGGCAGTCAGTGTGGATAAATATAATCTGGTAGTATCACTTCGTTACGTATCAGATTCTACAGCAACCAAGATTCGTGTCTTTACGACCTGTATCTTATTCTGTGTCGTAGTAGTAGCAATTCTGTACTGGTATTTTGGAACGGAACAGGGACATGCGATTCGTGCTACCGGATGTAATAAGCAGATGGCAAGGGCACAGGGTATCAACACAGACTTTCATACAGTACTTGCACTGATGATCTCCAATGGTCTGGTAGGACTTGCTGGTGGACTCTATGCGCAGTATCAGGGCGCAGCAGATGTTAATATGGGGCGTGGAGCCATTGTAATCGGACTTGCTGCCGTTATTATTGGTGAAGTTCTGTTTGGCAAGCTCACAGCCGGTAAGAAAATGGCTTTTGCGTGGACATTATTCTCAGTCATTGCAGGCGCGATCATCTATTATCTCGTATTGAGCATTGTATTATGGCTGAAATTCCCATCCGATGACCTGAAACTGTTCTCAGCTATTGTGGTTGCCATTTTCCTGGCGATTCCGTATCTGAAGGAAAACAGTAAAAAGAAAGCAGGTGCGAAATAATGGCAGAGATGTTAAGAATTGAAGATGTATATAAGACATTTAATGCAGGAACAATTAATGAGAAAAAGGCATTATGTGGTGTTAATCTGACTCTGGAAGAGGGAGAATTCGTAACTGTAATTGGTGGTAATGGAGCCGGTAAATCCACAACACTGAATGCGGTAGCAGGTGTATGGCCGGTAGATTCAGGAAGAATCTATATAGGTGGCGATGATGTGACCAGACTTTCAGAGTATAAGAGAGCAAAGTACCTTGGTCGTGTATTTCAGGACCCTATGACAGGCACTGCAACAACAATGTCAATTGAAGAGAATATGGCGATTGCTGCCAGACGTGGTAAGTCCAGAAGATTGACCTGGGGCATTACCAAGGCAGAGAGAGACACTTATAGAGAGATGCTTAAAACACTGAATCTTGGACTGGAAGACAGACTGACCAGCAAGGTTGGTCTGCTCTCAGGTGGACAAAGACAGGCAATCACTCTGCTGATGGCATCTATTCAGAAGCCCAAGCTTCTTTTGCTGGATGAGCATACAGCAGCGCTGGATCCTAAGACAGCAGCTAAGGTGTTGGAGATTTCCGATAAGATTATTGCAGAGAATCATCTGACCGCAATGATGGTCACACATAACATGCGAGATGCCATTGCTCATGGCAATCGTCTGATTATGATGCATGAGGGCAAAGTTATCCTCAATATTGCGGGAGAAGAGAAGAAGAAGCTTACAGTAGAAGACCTTCTTCATCAGTTCGAGCGTGTCAGCGGTGAAGAATTTGCCAATGATAAAGCGTTATTATCATAACATATGTTATTCAATAGGAACATCCCGGTGTTCCACAGAGGTAGAGAATACGATCAGTGTCTTGGTTCGACCAAAGTGCTGTAATTCATTGATGAAGTGATCCAGTTCAATCGTGGTCTGAAATGCCACTTCTATAAGCATGGCATAGTCTCCGGTGACACAGTTACATTCTATGACATTGGGAATTGCCTGAATGAAGGGATAGAATTCTTTCTTCTGATACGGCTCTACTTCCAAATTAATAAAGGCTTTGATATGATAACCAAAAAGCAGGTAATTGATCTGGGCATGATACCCGGAGATAATGCCTGCTTTTTCCATTTTCTCAATACGAGAGGAAACGGCAGGAGAGGAGAGAAAAACTTCCGCTGCAATATCTTTAATGGGGGTGCGGGCATTTGCCTGCAGGATTTCTATGATTTTCTTATCAATTGAATCCAGGGTGTGTTCCATGATATATACCTCCTTTAGGGAATGGAGAGGGACGAATTGTGCAGGTCTGTGTTGCATTCACAATACAACACAGGCACGCTCTCGCTACGCTGCAGCTCGTAGCGGTACGTAAGTGTGCATGCGTCTTGCGACCATGCGCACTAAGTACCGACGGCTGCAGAGTGCCTGCTTATGTATTTGTGAAAGCAACACAGACCAGGGCGCACAATTCTGTTACTTTGAGAGTTGGCTTCGCAAAGTTTGTTTATATATTGCGAAGATGTATTTGCGTGCGTTTTATGGGAGCTGTACGTACAGTATAAAAGCCTATATAATCAGCATTTTTAATGTTGAATGTTATGTTTTATGATGATAAGTGTACTCTCATATTTGCAAAATTACAATATGCGTACTTAATAAAATTAAGTGAAATTTAGAAAACTTTAAAATAATTAATCTGAAATGGATAAAATTTGTTTCTGAATAACGTTTTGGATTAAAAGTATTTACAAGTGTTTTTGGTGGGTATAATCTCGTACCATATTTTGAAGCTATTCAGAGCCATGCGAATTGAGGCAGGATATGTTTGTTCACAAGCATATTTGACACAATTTATATGGCGAAGTAACCACATAAGCAGAAACAGCAATTTTGCGCGGAAATGAGGAGAAGATTATGAGAACACGTATGGAAGCAGATTCAATCGGAACAATGGAAGTACCAGAGGAAGCATATTATGGAGTACAGGCACTGAGAGCAAAGGAGAATTTCTCAATTACCGGAGCGCCAATGAATCCGGTATTTCTGGAGAACCTGGCAAGGATTAAGAAAGCAGCAGCAATAACAAACCGTGATGCATTTGCATTGGATGCCGGTTATGCAGAAGCAATCATCCGCGCCTGTGATGAAGTCATCAAGGGAAGATTTCGTGAAGAATTTATTGTGGATGCGATTCAGGGCGGTGCAGGAACCAGCGCAAATATGAACATGAATGAAGTAATCGCTAATCGTGCAAATGAATTGCTGGGTGGAGAAAAGGGTGGTTATACCAGAGTACATCCTAACGATCATGTAAATATGGCGCAGTCTACCAATGATGTCATTCCTACAGCAGGCAAACTTACCGTGCTTGATCTGTTGAAACCACTATTGTCAGAGCTTGAAAGATTAAAGAGAGAGTTGACAATTAAGGCAACTGCTTTTGATGATGTGATCAAGATGGGACGTACACAGCTTCAGGATGCAGTACCTATGCGTCTGGGACAGACTTTTCATGCATATGCTTCCATGGTAGAACGTGACAGAAAGAGAATTGCAGATTCCTGTAAGGAAATGTATACAGTAAATCTTGGTGGTACAGCGATTGGTTCAGCAATCAATGTATCTGATGCATATTTCTACAATGTTGTTCCCTGTCTTGCAAGAATTACAGGATATCCTCTGTCACAGGCAGCAGATTTGTTTGATGCAACAGAGAATCTGGATGGTTTTGTGGCAGTATCGGGGGCTGTGAAGACCTGTGCTGTGAACCTTTCCAAGATGTGTAATGATCTGCGTCTGCTTTCATCCGGTCCGAGAACAGGATTAGGAGAAATCAATCTTCCCGCAAAACAGAATGGTTCTTCTATTATGCCAGGTAAAGTAAATCCTGTTATTCCTGAGGTTGTAACGCAGGTTGCTTTCCTGATCGTTGGACATGATACAACGATTACCATGGCAGCGGAAGCCGGTCAGATGGAATTGAATGCCTTTGAACCCGTACTGTTTTATACCCTTTTTGAATCTATACAGACATTGGAAGGCGCAGTAAAGACTCTCATTGATAATTGTATCGTTGGTATTACAGCCAATCGTGATCGTTGTAAGACATTAATGGAAAGCAGCGCCGGTATTGCTACTGCTCTGTGTCCTTACATCGGATATAAGAAATCTGCCGAGATTGCCAAGAGAGCATTAAAAGAGAACAGAACAGTCAGAGAGCTGGTTCTTGCAGAGAAGTTACTCTCTGAAAAGGAGTTGAACAGAGTGCTTGATCCCTATGCAATGACAGAAGCAGTAACAGAAGTAAAAGCAGCTATCTAATAAAAAAGAACACAGTTTATGCTTGCTTTTTCATAAAAGTTGTGCTAGACTTTGCTTTAACGCAACGAAGCGTTACCATGGCAATGCTTCGTTGCGTTATATTATTATGAGGAGGATGCTTATGAAAAGAAAATTGATGACAGTT
>CAVBMG010000075.1:0-16039 GCA_963596435.1 Agathobacter sp. | reverse complement strand
GTGGTATTATCTTATTCATTGATCGGGATGATGGGGCTTAAGGCAGTTGCGCTGGCAACAGGCATAGGCTGGGCTGCAGTTGTTCTTTATCAGATAATTACTTACAGGAAAGTTCAGCTATGATAATATGGAAATATATGCAATAATGAAAAATAGTGAAAAAATAGTGAAAAAATAATGGAACAGGTAATGGGTTTCGGTTATAATATTATTTGAAAGGATGTGCTCTTATGATTAAAGTGCCACTGACAAATGAAATTTTAAAATATATTACCGAAATTGATAAAAACAGGTATAACGTTTCCTCAATAAAATTATCCAAGACCGTTGCGAATAAACTTCGCAAAAATTCAAAGAAAAAGAGTTCATATGCGTCAAATAAAATAGAAGGCAATCCTTTGTCAGAAAAACAAGTGGATGAAGTAATAGAAAATGATGAGCGAAAACATTTTTTAAAACCAGAGCAAGAAGTACGAAATTATTTTCTTGCTTTAAATTATCTGGAAGAAAAAGCAGAGAAAAAGGAAAAATTTTCAAAGAAACTAATACTTGATGTACAAAAACTGGTAGAAAAGGGAGCATCAAAAGAGAAAATTGGTCTTAGAGGTCCTATGCCCCCCGGAGTTTTATTTGCTGTATATGATTCCAAAAGTGGTAATCCAGATTATATTCCACCTGAATATTGCGATATACCGAAATTATTAGATGAATTGGTAGAATATGTAAATACAACAGATGATCATCCTTTAATTGTAGCTGCTGTAGTACATTATCAATTGGTAACGATACATCCATTTGAGGATGGAAATGGCAGAACTGCAAGATTACTATCTGGTTATGTAATGGACATCAATGGATATGGTTTTAATGGAATTGGTTCGCTGGAGGAATATTTTGCTTACGATATTGATGAATATTATGATTCGATTCAAATGGGATTACCAGCATTATATTATAACGGACGTGAAAATCCTCCACATCCGGAAATATGGATTAATTATTTCCTGAGGATGGTCCTATTATATTCGGGTAAGGTATGTGATTTACAATTAAGTTCAAATGAAGATGACATTGAGGCAAGCATATCATTTCTAAAGGGAAAAGAAAAAGAACTTTTGACATTGCTTATAAAAAGGTTTAAAAGAGAGTTTACACCAATTGAGGTAAGCAAGGAGTTATCAGTAACAAATAAAACAGTTATTAATCGACTATCTGTTTTGGTAAAAAATGGATTTGTTGTTCCTATATTGGTTAATGAGAGAATAAGATCATATAAATTAAGTGAATTCACAAAAGATCATGAAAAAGAAATTCTGAAAGCTATTCAGTAGAGGAGTTTGGATTTTTACTGTGAATTTACAAAAAAACTCTTGACTCTGACGTTGCGTAATAGCTTAGAGTATGCTTATCGAGAGGAGGAAAAGCCAATGATGACAGTAAATGATGTAAGTAAATTGACTGGGGTGAGTATACGCACTCTGCAATATTATGATACAATTGGACTTTTAAAACCAAACGGGCATACGGAAGCCGGGTATAGACTGTATGACGATACAGCGCTGGAACGGCTGCAGCAGATTTTACTGTTCAAAGAATTGGAGTTTTCCCTAAAAGAAATTAAATCAATGATCAATGCACCTGATTTTGACAGAGACAAGGCAATGGAACAACAGATAGAATTGCTTACAATGAAAAAGGAGCATTTGGAAAATCTGATTGATTTCGCTCGAAAAATTAAGACTACAGGAGTGAAAAATATGGATTTTACAGTATTTGATACAAAGAAGATTGATGAGTATGCAAAGCGAGCCAAGGAACAGTGGGGACAGACACCTGAGTACAGGGAGTATGAGGAAAAGACAAAAGACTGGACTAATCAGGATCAACAGGATGTGATGAAAAACTTTATGCTGATTTTTGCTGAGTTTGGAAAGATGAGAACAGAAGACCCATCCAGTGAAAAAGTACAGTGTGAGGTAGAAAAATTGCAGAATTTCATTTCAGCGCATTTTTATCAGTGTTCCAATGAGGTATTGAGCGGTCTGGGACAGATGTATGCAAGCGGTGGTGAGTTCACTCAGAACATTGATAAAATGGGCGGAGAAGGAACAGCCAGGTTCACAGCAGATGCAATAGAGGTGTATTGTAAAAAGTAGATTTGTAATGACATTAAATAAAGGGGAGTGTTCGGTGTGGACACTCCCCTTTACAGTCTGATTGTTGCTTAGTAGTTCTCAGCGTGTACTTCGAAGTAAGCCTGTGGATGCGCACAGACAGGACAGACTTCGGGAGCTTTTTCACCGACTACGATATGACCGCAGTTGCGGCATTCCCATACCTTGACTTCGCTCTTGGCGAATACTTCCTGCATTTCAACATTATGGAGCAGAGCGCGGTAGCGTTCTTCATGTTTCTTCTCGATAGCGCCTACCATACGGAATTTCGCAGCCAGTTCAGGGAAGCCTTCTTCCTCGGCTGTTTTGGCAAATTCCTCATACATATCTGTCCATTCGTAGTTCTCACCATCGGCAGCAGATGCCAGGTTTTCAGCAGTAGAGCCGATACCGTTCAGTTCCTTGAACCACATCTTTGCATGTTCTTTTTCATTGTCCGCTGTCTTTAAGAATAAGGATGAAATCTGTTCAAAGCCATCCTTCTTAGCTTTGGATGCGAAATAAGTATACTTATTTCTAGCCTGTGACTCGCCTGAGAAAGCCTCTCTTAAATTTTTCTCTGTTTGTGTTCCTGCATACTTGTTTGCCATAATTGTATTCTCCTTTATAAAATTTATTGTCTATTCGTAAATCGGTTCAAAGTCATCTACACCATGTCCACACAGCGGGCAGATGAAGTCTTTTGGTAATTCGCTGCCTTCATATACATAGTTGCAGATCTTGCAGCGCCAGCCGATGATCTTCTTGTCTTTTTTGACAGCTTCAGGCTGGGGCTTTATACGGTTCTGATAATCAGCATAGGTAAGCGGTGCATTTGCATTCAGCAGCTTCGCATCCACGACCTCTGCAATGAACAGAGTATGTGTTCCCAGATCATGTTGCTCTACAACCTTTCCACTGATGACTGCACAGGAATGCCATCCCATGTAAGGAACTCCATTGCAGTCTCTTGGTGCAGGGATTCCATCGAATTTGTCTACATTTCTGCCGGATTGGAAGCCGAAGTGTTTGATTGATTCAAAGGAACATTCCTGATCTAACAGACTCAGGGCAAAGACACCGCTTTGCTTGAGCAGTTCACAGGTATAGTTGACATTCAGAACGGATATCGCGATTCTGACAGGATCGTTAGCGACCTGCATACAGGTATTGATGATACATCCGTTTTCTTTGTCATTTACTTTGGTAGAAAGCATAAAAACGCCATAAGTTAAGTTGTATAGTGCCTTTTTATCCATATTTTTTACCACGCCTTTCTGTAGCTTGTCCTTTTAGTGCAGGTACTCATCTTAATTGAACTTACCTAATTATGAGTATTCCAAGAGATGTGATTCATATACTTTGTAAAAATGAACCGTTTTTATTGTACCATAAAAACTGAAAATAATCATTATTATAAGAAAATAATCAGAATTAAACATTATAATTATAGCTTGACATTTCATGTATTTGAATTTACTATACACTTAGTTATACAAAGTATATGAGGTGCTTTATGAATGACAAATATGAAAGACAGATGAAAAAAGGTGTATTGGATATGCTTGTTCTGAAGCTGCTGGAGTCGGAACCGAAATATGGGTATCAGATTATTCAGGAGATGAAGGAGAAGAGCGAAGATGTCTTTTCACTAAAGGATGGGACGTTGTATCCGATTCTGTACCGGTTGGAGGATGATGGACTGGTAGTGAGCAGGTGGAGTGAGGCTGTTGGGAAACAGGTTCCGCGAAAATACTATGAAATCACGCAGACCGGGCGGAGTGAATTGCAGGCTATTGAACAGACCTGGCAGTCAATTACCAAAGGAATATCACAAATCATGGAGGGGTAGAGTATGAATGTAAATAACTATGTAAATAAAATCGTAAGGAAAATCAAATGCAGCACTGCAAGAAGGAAAGAAATCAGAAAACAATTGCAGATGGACATTGAGCTGCGTATGCAGCAGGGAGAATCGCTGGAGCAGATCATGTCCCAGATGGGCGATATTAAGGAGATTGCCGACAGTTTCAATGAAAATATCTCAGCCGCAGAGAAGAGAAAGTATACGCTCAAAAAGATTTTAACAATCGTTGCTGTCGTAATTGTATTTCTGGCGTTGATTGCGATAGGGATATACAGAGCGTTGCCTAAGAGTGTGGCAATCGAGGACAGTACATATTTTGATGAGCAGACAGTGAAAGAGGCTGTGGAGCGAACCGTTATTTTATTGGATGATGAAGATTATGCGAAGCTTCAGGAGGAGGCAATACAGCAGATGCAGTCTGTTCTGAATCAGGCAACCATAGACCAGGCGAGGGCACAGGTCACATCAGACTGGGGCGAGAGACAAGCAATTGGCACAACGTATGCGACAGAGGTAATTCAGAATGGCGAGCATTATGCAATTGCACAAGTTACGGTCAGCTATGAGAATGTGAATGTTGTTTATACTTTAACTTATGATGCAGATATGAAGCTGGCAGGACTGTATATGAGATAAAAAATCCACCGTAATCTACAATGTGAGGTTACGGTGGATTTTAAAATTTATTCAGCTACCGGGTTTTGGGCTAACTGCTTTTTAAAAATAGTTCTAAAGATCAGTCTGACAAAAGGACCAGCATAGAATATCTGGAAACACATTGCCATTGGGAAATTTACAACAGTGATCTTCAACCAGTTGGCAATGATGTTGGAAGCACCATTGTAATTGAAGAGAACACTTGCAATGAAGCTCATGATAGGACACATGAGGCATACGATCATGGCAGAGATAGACAGAATCATAACAATTGGTCTGTCTTTTGCCGGATCAACGAAACGAAATGCCAGTTTCTTGGCAAGATTACCTACAATGAAGAATTCGAGAATGAATCCGATTGCTCCCATAATAGGCAGCTCATGCAGTGCAATGAGGAATACTTCGTTGGAAAGCCCTCCCATGTCGATTGCGACATTGTAACATACCATGGCATAAACCATGACACATACCATGATAATTGTGTAAACTACATCCTGAAATTTTGTCTGTGGCATAATAAAAACTCCTTTACTTTGTAAATTAAAAACAACACATACGTGAATGACCGCGTAGTGTTGTTCGTTATCATTACATAAGTAATGTGTCGTTTCCAATTTAATACCACATATCTGTTGTTTGCACAAACCTTAAAAATCGTGCCTGATTATAGTAACATATCTTTTGACAAAATGTAAGTAAAAGTTTACAAAATATTCCACAAATTTTAGTGCGTTTTTGCTTCCATTATCTACCTGTTGCATAAATGTTACATAAATGTTACGATATCTTTGTGCTTAGCTAACACATATAAAAAATAAGAATAAGGAGGACGAAACTATGTGTTTTAATTTTAATAGCTGCTCCGAGTTATTTAATGCAATTTGCAATTTCTTTAACTTCGGTTGCTAATACATCTTGCCCCGGCTTTGGTCGGGGCATTTTTTTGTTTTCAAATTATTGTATATGTATTATAATAAACTTGTGTTAAAAAGTCAGACAATATACAAAAGTAACAATAAATACGGAAAGGATGACTGAGAGAATGAGAGAATGAGAGAGACTTGGCGAAGAATAGCCGCAATTGCAATGGGATGTATTCTACTTACCGGATGCGGCGTAACAACAGAAATTGATGATTATGCAACCAATCAGGGAAGTTATGCGAAGCAAAGTGATACTGGAGAAGTCCAGACAGCTTCACAAACCGCTGAACCAACTGCAACAACAGGAATACCAAAAGACCAGATCAAGGTAGGAGTCCTGCATCTGTCGGATCCTGCTGAGGGAAGCGGCTACACCTATACGCATGATCTGGGTATTCAGGGTATGCAGCAGAATCTTGGACTTTCCAATGAGCAGATTATCCGTAAGATCAATGTAGACGATTCAGATGAAGCAGCTACCAAGCAGGCGATTCAGGAATGTATTGATGAAGGCTGCAACATCATCTTTACAACAAGCTGGGGTTATATGCAGGCGACAGCAGATATGGCAGAGCAATACCCGGATGTCTATTTCTCCCACGGAACCGGATATATGAGTAATGGTAAGAATTTTAACAATTATTTTGGACGAATCTATCAGGCAAGGTATTTGAGCGGTATTGTAGCTGGAATGAATACGAAGACAAACAAGATTGGCTATGTGGCAGCCATGGATTCTTCCAATTCAGAGGTAACAGGCGGTATTGATGCTTTTGCTCTGGGAATCTATTCGGTGAATCCTGATGCGAAGGTATATGTGAAGGTTACGAACAGCTGGTATGACCCTGAGGGGGAAAAGGCAGCAGCTCAGACTCTTCTGGATATGGACTGTGATGTAATTGCCCAGCACTGTGATACGGTGTACCCTCAGTCTCTGGCGCAGGAGAGAGGTGTGTACAGTATCGGTTATAATTCTGATATGAGCAAGGATGCGCCAGAGGCTTGTCTGTGCAGCGTTATCTGGAATTGGAGTGCTTATTATACAGCAGCCGTACAGAGTGTCATTGAGGGAACCTGGGATGGCAGCAATTATTATGGCGGGATGAGTGAGAATCTGGTCAATATTACTTCTCTGGCAGATTTTTGTGCAGAAGGAACCGCTGAAAAAGTAGAAGAAGCCAGAGCTGATATCCTTTCCGGCGCAAATGGCGTTTTTGACGGAGTCATAGAGACGAATACAGGAGATACTGTCGGGGAAGAAGGAAAGACACTGGATGATGCAACGATAACAGGTGGTATCAACTGGTATTTCAAGACAGTCAGTGTTGTTGATTAAAGGGGGCACGAGCATGAAGAAGAAAATATTAAGTCTGACGATAGGACCGGTATTGGTACTTGGACTGATCACGATAGTTCTGATGCTGACTATGGTCAAGGATTCCATGATAGATGAAGTGCAGGAGGCTTTAAAAGGCACGGCAGCAGCGACTTTGGCGGCATATGATCAGAATACAGGCGATTATATAGAGTCCAGTAACGGTGATATATGGAAGGGAAGCTATAACATTTCCAAGTCGGAGAGTCTGGTTGACAGGATTAAGGAAAACAGTGGAATGGATGTTACCTTTTTCTACGGAGACAGAAGAATCATGACTTCGGCGCTGGATGACAACGGGGAGCGTATCCTGAATTCACCGGCTGGAGAGCGGATTGTGGAGAAGGTTCTCAATGGCGGTGAAGAATATTTCAGCAAGGCAGTTTCACTGGAGGGTGAACTTAATTACGGCTATTATATGCCTGTATATCAGAATGGAACAACGGATCAGATTATTGGAATGGTCTTCGTTGGAACGAATAAAAAGCTCAAAGATGCAGTCGTAAACAAGATTCTTGGCTCCATTATTCTGGCTGTATGTATTGTCATGCTGATCTGTATTGTCGTAGGTGCGAAGTTATCCACATCCATGACGAAAAATATCAGAGTCAGCATTGGTGTTGTCAGCAAAGTGGCAGACGGGGATCTGAATGTATGGGTTGATGACAAGCTGCTTAAACGTAAGGACGAGATCGGGGAACTTTCCAAGGTAACAATTACGCTTCGTGATACGATGAAAAATATTATTCAGGGCATTTCAACTAATGCAAAAAGTCTTCTGGAGGCTTCTGAAATGCTGGGAACGGCAGCAGATAAGACCAATGGAACCATGAGTGAAGTACGCGAGGCTGTTAATCAGATCGTAGAAAATTCCGCAGAACAGGCGCAGAACTCTCAGAATACTTCTGACCATATGAAGATCATGGGTGAAAAGATCACAGAGACGGTATCTGAGGTAGAATCTCTGGATCATAATGCAGTATCCATGCAGGAATCCAGTACAAAGGCATCTGATACACTGACACGTCTGCAGGAGATCAATCAGGATGTAGAGCGTATTATCAGTGAAGTGCAGGAACAGACGAACCGCACAAATGATTCGGTACAGAGAATATATGAAGCTACTACTTTTATTGCTTCTATTGCAGAAGAAACGAATCTGTTGAGCCTGAATGCTTCTATTGAGGCTGCAAGAGCAGGAGAGAGTGGCAGGGGATTTGCAGTTGTAGCCGGACAGATCAAGAAGCTGGCAGAGCAGTCCAACCAGTCCAGTGCAGAGATTGAGGAGATAACCAGAACCCTGATGGCTGATTCTTCCAAGTCTGTAGAAATTATGCAGCAGATGAAAGAAATTATGACCAGCCAGAGTGAGAGTATGCAGGATACACAGAGCATCGTATCAGAGGTATTGGGAGAAATCGGAAGCTCCATGCATAGTATCGAGCAGATCAAGAGCAGTACCAAGAGACTGGAAAGCTCCAGAAATGAAGTTGTACAGGCGGTAGATGAGTTGTCTGAAATTGCAGAGGATAATGTGAACAGTACCCGAAAGACCTATGATGAGACACAGGGAGTTGTGGATACTTTTGAACAGCTCTATCAGAGTGCAGCACAGCTTCGTGAAATTGCGGACAAGCTGGTAGCGGGAATTGATTACTTTAAGATTTCATAAAAAGTTAATAGTCTTTTGTTGACATATGAAAATATACATGTTATAGTACATATAGAACAAAAGAAAAGCAAAGATAAAAGACGCGGCAGAGAATTCTGGAGCGTCTTTTATGCAGATAGGTCAACTCTGATTGATGGAGGTGTACGTTATGACAAAGGCAAAAGATTATTATGAAGTGTTAGGTGTGGATAAAAATGCTGATGATGAGACAATCAAGAAGGCATATAGAAAGCTTGCCAAGAAATATCATCCTGATACCAATGCAGGGAATGCAGAGGCAGAGAAGAAATTCAAGGAGATATCCGAGGCATATGCAGTATTAAGTGATAAAGAAAAGAGAAAAGAATACGATCAGTTCGGTAGTGGTGACTTTGAGTATGACCCGAACCAGGGCTATCAGGAATTTCATTTTGAAGGCGGCAACATGGATGACATTATGGAAGAACTGTTTGGTCACATGGGTGGCATGGGGCATATGGGAGGCGGCTTTGGTTCAGACCGCAGCCATAGAGGCAGCAGGACTGCTTTCTATAATAGTGGGTTTGATAATGGTTTTGATGGTGGCTTTGCGGGCAGCAGCATGAACAACAACATTGAAACGGAAATGACGATTTCCTTTGATGATGCTGTCTTTGGCTGTGATAAGCTGATATCTCTGCAAGATCCTTATTCTTCTGCTGCACCCAAGAAGCTCAAGGTACACATTCCAGCAGGTATTGCCAGCGGTCAGACTGTGCGGCTCAAGGGCAAGGGGCGTACCTCAGCCGGTGATTTACTGATTAAAGTCACGGTAGAAGAGAAGATAGGATATGAACGTAAAGGCATGGATATCTATACCACGGTCAATATTCCATACGAAATAGCAGCCCTTGGCGGCGAAGCTACGATACCGACCTTATATGGCAATGTGAAATGTAAGATCAAGGAAGGTACGCAGTCAGGCTGCAAGATCAGATTAAAAGGAAAAGGCGTGGTATCCATGAAGAATTCTTCTCAGTATGGCGACCAGTATGCAACCGTACAGATACAGGTTCCAAGACATCTTAGCGCGGAAGCAAAGCAGAAGTTAAGAGAATATGCGGCATGTAAATAAAATTTGACTTTTTTAAAAAACAGAAATATAATAACTTTTGAACGAGTAGCAGACTAGCGTAAATCCAGTTTTTGCTGCTCGTTTTATTTTTAATTAAATAATGCCATGAAAAAGTGTGTAGCTTATCAGCGTAAGTCCAACTTATAGGATAAGTGCACACTTTTTTTATGCAGAAAAACAGGAGGATTATGAAATGGCAGAAAGTAACAAAATGAAGGAAATGCCGGTAAATAAGCTCATGGTGCAGATGGGAATACCGATGATCTTATCAATGGCATTGCAGGCGGTCTATAATATTGTGGACAGTGCCTTTGTCGGGAACATGAAAGAAGGAAGTGAAGCAGCACTGAACGCACTTACGCTGGTATTTCCGGTTCAGATGCTTATGGTAGCAGTTGGAATCGGAACAGGTGTGGGAACGAATGCGCTTCTGGCAAGAACGCTGGGACAGGGAAATAGTAAAAAGGCGGCGAAGGTTGCAGGAAACAGTTTATTTTTCGGAGTAATCATCTATGTGGTATGTCTGTTATTTGGAATTTTTGGAGTAAAAGCATATATTTCATCGCAGACGGTTGATCCGGAAGTCATTTCCATGGGAACAAGTTATCTGAGAATATGCTGTGTGATTTCATTTGGCATTATTTCCTTTTCCTTATTTGAAAAGCTGTTACAGGCAACAGGGCGTTCCCTTTATTCTACAATCGGTCAGGTAGTAGGAGCTGTGATAAATATTATTCTTGATCCAATCATGATCTATGGTATCGGACCGGTTCCTGAAATGGGAGTAGAGGGGGCTGCCTATGCAACTGTAATTGGACAGGTCGCATCAGCAGTGCTGTTATTGGTTTTTCATATAAAATTGAATAAAGAGTTTAAGCATGGTGTGAAATATATGAAACCGGATGCTGGAATTGTGAAGGAAATCTATGCGATTGGACTTCCAGCGATCATTGCGCAGGCGTTAATGTCAATCATGGTGTATGTGATGAATCTGATTCTGAAATTCAGCCCGTCAGCCCAGACTGCATATGGATTGTTCTATAAGGTACAGCAGTTTGTATTATTCCTTGCCTTTGGACTAAGAGATGCAATCACACCAATTATTGCCTTTGCCTATGGAATGCACAGCAAAAAGAGGATTCAGGATGGAATCAAATATGGTCTGATTTATACGATAGTACTTATGATTATCGGCGTGGCAATTACAGAAATTTTCCCAGGGGCTTTTGCAGCTTTATTTAATGCAGGACAGTCCAGAGAGTATTTCATTGGTGCAATGAGAATTATTTCCATCAGCTTTATTTTTGCAGGAATTAATGTGGCATATCAGGGAATCTATCAGGCGTTGGATGGTGGAATGGAGTCGCTTGTGATTTCACTTCTCAGACAGTTGATTATTATTTTACCGTTGGCAGGTATTTTCTCTGTTTTTGTCAGAAATGGACGGATGGGAGTTTCACTGATCTGGTGGGCATTTCCAATCACGGAGTTTATCGCTTGTCTGGTGGGCTATGTATTTTTAAAGAGAATCAGAAAGAATAAAGTGGAAAGTTTAAGCTAAGGAGGAATCGGTTATGACAAAGAGAATCATTACAATCAGCAGAGAATTTGGAAGTGGTGGACGCTTCATCGGTGAAGAAGTGGCAAAGAAACTGGATATAAAATACTATGACAAGGATATTATCGGTCAGATTGCAGAGCAGTCAGGCTTTTCACCGGAGTATATTCAGGAAAATGCAGAATTGTCTCCGAAGAAAGGATTGTTTGCCTATGCTTTTGCAGGACGTGATATCACGGGAAAATCCGTGGAAGATATGGTGTATGAGGCACAGAGAAAAGTAATCATGGAAATCGCAGAAAAAGAAAGCTGTGTGATTATAGGTAGAAATGCAGACTTTATCCTGAAAGACAGAGATGACGTGCTGAATGTATTTATACATGGTGATGAGCCGGAGAAAGTAAAGCGTATCTGCAAATTATATCATGTTACGGAAACTGATGCGATAAAGATGATGGCAGACATTGATAAAAGGCGTATGACAAATTATCGCTTTTACACAGATCAAAAGTGGGGAATGGCAGGCAATTATACGCTGGCGTTGAACAGCTCACAGCTTGGGTATGACAGGTGTGAACAGATTATAATAGAATGTTTTAAATAAGGAACCAGTGGCGATACGAAGAATGCAATAAAATATGACATTTATAATAATTGTAAAATTTTTATTCCTGATATCGAAGCCGCAGCTTATGGATCAGTGCATTTCCAATATAGGAATCTTTCAGACAGATACAGTAATAATATGTAGCTGCTGCATCATCTAAAATAGGAACTTCAATTCTATTTGGTCTTAAAATATTATACCGGATTCCAATATCCGAATTAAATGAGGCAAAAGAAGAATTTTCAGCAATAGTATTAATTTCTTCATTTGTATTTTGCTCAATTAACTGGGAATCCGGCATATATTTTTTTACCACATCACGCCAGAAGCCTACTTCTGATGGCATAAGCATAGTAATCCCATTGATTTCAGAAAAATAAACACCTTCCTTACAGGTTGGGTAATTTACGGGTGGAAAACTGTAATATAAGCGTTCGCTGAAGGTTTTATGACAGATACAGTTTTTATCTTCAAGTGGTCGGTTTAGTACGATCATCTGATATTTATTTGCATACAATCCATCAAGCAGTGTATGCTCATCACGTATCTCAGACTGGAGAGTTTTGCCTACGCAATAGTCTGCGAGTAAGGGCAGAAATTCTCTGATAGGTGCTGGGGCTATACTGCCAATGGACAGGATATGTTTTGACTGCTCCAGACGGAGTACGGCATCTTTCATTTCACCTTCCAGAGAAATAATCTGTCTTGCATATCTGGCAACCAGTTTCCCATTATCGTTTAACTGAATCTTCTTATTATTTCTGTCAAAAAGCGGCACACCCATTTCAGTCTCCAGTTTCTGCATGGATCTGGTTAATGTAGGCTGCGTCAGGTGAATCTTTTTTGCCGCTTCACTAAGTGTTCCACAATCATCTAATGCAATCAGTTGTTCCAGTAAATAAATTTCTATCATTTTAATCTCCAATATATACGTGATACGTATATTATAATGCAAAATCAGCATTTTACAACATAATAATTAATTGATAAACTTTGGGTGTGAAGAATTGAGGTGATGAAATGGAAAAAACATTGATTGCTGTCTATTCACAGACAGGACAGACCATGCAGATTGCGCATATGTTGCAGAAAAAATTTTCCGCTGATATTTATGAGATAATACCTGATCGTAAGTATAACGATGATATGTGGAAAGCATGGGATGAAGCACAGGAAGAAATAAAAAATAATGCATATCCGAGGCTTATCAATGCCATCCCAGACCTTAGTATCTATGACACAATTATCGTAGGTGGACCGGTATGGGGAATGACACTGGCAAATCCGGTAGTCACTTTTATACGAAATGCAAAGCTGGAAGGAAAGACAGTATCTTCTTTCTGGACATTTTACGATCACGACGAAAAATATGACCATGCGATGCGTAATATGTCAAAAGGAACGCATTATATAACTGGGTTACCACTTCCACGTTTTATAACAGGCAATACGAAAAAGCTTGAAAATGTGATTGACAAGTGGGTGAAAACAATAACAACAAAATAGAATTGGAGGAAATAGCAATGCAGACAAAAAGATTAAATGATGGCGTAGAAATTCCAGTATATGGTTTTGGAACATTTCAGATCCCGGCAGACGGAAGTACTTATAAGGCTGTAAGAGAGGCTCTTGATCTTGGAATAAGGCACATTGATACAGCAGTTGCATACTTTAATGAGCAGGAAGTTGGTCAGGCTATCCGCGAAAGTGGTATTCCAAGAGAAGAGATATTCGTTACAAGCAAGCTCTGGTTACAGGATTATGGATATGAACCAGCCAGGAAAGGAATTGAAACATCTCTTAAAAAATTAGGCTTAGATTATATGGATTTATATCTGATCCATCAGCCATACGGAGATGTGCCGGGAGCATGGAAAGCGATGGAAGATGCAAAAGCAGAGGGAAAAATCCGTTCCATTGGTGTCAGCAATATGACAGTGAAAATCTGGAACAATTTTATCCCACAGTTTGATACCATGCCGTCTGTAAACCAGATTGAGTTCAATCCATATTTCCAGCAAAAGGAAATGAGAAAGATTATGGCTGATGCAGGAGTTGCGTTAGAAGCGTGGGGATCTCTTGGTCAGGGAAATAAGGATATGCTTGCTGATCCTGTAATTGTAAAAATCGCAGAAGCTCATGGCAAAGATGTCGGACAGATCATTCTTCGTTTTGAACATCAGGAAGGAGCAATCATTTTTCCTAAATCTACAAATCCAGAGAGAATTAAGAGCAATATGGAAATTTTTGATTTTGAACTTTCAGAGGAAGAAATGAATGCAATTCGTGCATTAGATACGGGAAAGGGCTGCTTTGACCATGATGCACCGGGCGTTGCAGAATTTTTAATTGCTAACTTTGATGTACATGCAAATGACTAAGGAGTGTGAAGAATATGCCATATATTGCAATTAAAGCTTTTCCGAAAGATGCGGATTGCATGATGCTTTTTAATGGTGAGAAAAAGTATTAAATTAAAGTAGTAAGACAATAAAGATATTTATTAAAATATCCACGCTGTTAGTTTATTTAGATTTCAAATCAGAAACATTTCAATCGGCTCACCATGTAACTTTTATTTTGTGATAACCACTAAATGCCCAGAACGAATCAAAGATTGTGTCCCAGATGATTGGAATGAGGGATGGGAAAATTTTCACTTGAGCGCAAAAACACAGGGAAGTATTTTGTTCACCACTGATTGCCCCAATTTCGCTTGCCAAGTATCTTGATACAGGACTTATTAAATGTGTAAATGTCGGTGGCGAAATGGCTCCCAAGGCGGATCGATGTTTCTGAAAGTGGCATGAGCCCCTTTTTAATCTTGGGCAATCAATACTTTTAAATATTCGTGTGCCTGCTCCTTTGAACAATTAGTACTTCTTATAGCTACCCATTGCCATACCAAAAACAAAGTATTGCTGTAATAGTCAGCAAGTAATTCATTTGGAATGTCTTTTTGCGTTGCTTCTGGACAGGTTTTAAATATAAAACGCATTTTATTGTTCAGAAAATTTCTGAAGCTTGAAAACATATATCCAACCTCGCTGTTATGCAAAAGAACCTTGTGTATAACAGCTTCATTTTGCTTTGTAAAATCATAAATTCGGTCAAAATAAAGGTACAACATTTCATTTTCTTCGGCGTGATGATAATCACTAAATCCCACCTGCTCAGCAAGTGTCTGCCAACAGTAACCAAGCAAATCATATTTATCATCAAAGTAATTATAAAATGTTGCACGAGGATATTGTGCCGCTTCGCATAACTGTCCGACAGTGATTTCTTCAAAAGATTTCTCGGATAAAAGCATAAACATTTTCCCGGTAAATGCCTCCAATGTTCGTTTTGACCCTTTTGTTAATGGCTTTGTAATATCGTATTTCATAGCTGTCCCCTTTTGCAAAATTCAATATTTGTCCAACTTTAAACAGGCAGGTTCATTTGTCACTTGTTTTGTTTCCTGTTGCAGTATAGTATGAAATCATAAATTTTGCAAGTGTCTAAATTTATTCACTTGGGTAAAAAGGAGTGCTTTTATGAGTATTGCAGTTATAACCGGAGCATCTTCCGGACTCGGTGTCTGCTATATTGACGCCGTCACAAAATTATTTCCTGAAATAGGTGAACTATGGCTGATTGCCCGCCGTGAAGAACGATTAAAAGAAGTTGCTGTGAAATATCCTGATAAACATTGTGTAATTATTCCTATGGATATGGCTGATATGAGCAGTTTCAAAATACTGGAAGAAAAATTAAAAATCAATAATCCTCAGATTAAAGTTTTAATAAATGATGCAGGTATGTCAATCGGTTCTCCTTTTGAGGATATGGAGCTTGAAAGTATGCTAAAAATCATTGACCTGAACTGTAAAGGGGCAACAGCGATAACAAAGGTATGTCTGCCATATATCATAAACGGCGGTACAATTTTGGAAGTATCCTCAACCTCTGCCTTTGTTCCGAACACAAATCTAATCGTTTATTGTGCATCAAAATCCTATGTATCTGCATTTTCTCTTGGACTGCGTGAGGAACTTAAAGACAGGCACATAAATGTATGTGCTATGTGTCCGGGCTTTATGCTTACAGAAATGACAAAGCCCGAACTTACAAAGGGTCAAAGCCGCTTGC
>CAVBMG010000074.1:0-16077 GCA_963596435.1 Agathobacter sp. | reverse complement strand
TGGAGACATAAAAATAGACAACCAGCTCTTTTGAACGTAGTTGTCTACAGTCTGAAAAGTACCCTCTCTGGGGTACTTTTTTTATTCAAACTTTTCTTTAAGTTTTAAATACATCTCATAAAGCTCTCTGTCCTCTTTAGACAGCTCTTTTTCCTCTTCCTGGGGTTTTTCCTTATAATCATCTAAAACAGCCTTAGAGGGCGTTACAATGCTTTTCTGACTCTCTATTCTACCATGAGTATAGATATTTTCTGTTGTAATTGCGGTATGACCTGCCTGTAAAGCATTAACTACCACATTCGCATTTTTAGCGGTATTTGCTATGGTTATAGCGGTATGTCTTAGTGCATGGGTACATAATCCTACTTTATTTCCTGTTTTGGTTACTCTTACATCCCTATCTATTCCAACTATTATGAAACCAAATATCTTATAAATGGTATGCAGAATATAGTTATGATGTATAAGCAAGATATCACAAATAAAATTTATAATCAAATGATGCAACATTTCTATTGTGAAAACGGCTTTATTCAGGAAGAAGTGATTGGCACATCCGATATCAACTTAATGCAATCCTATAATTATGAAGAAAGAGTTAATATCTTTGCCACTTATTCTAAAACTATTACCTCTGTTCTCTTTGATGGAATAAAGCATGGTGTTTTTGACGTTGCTAAATTTGACAGTCGTCCAGAGCTTGACCTTGCAAGAGCTCTGGAACGTGACAAACATGTGGAAAACTGGTTACGCCCTGCTCCAACACAATTTAACATTACTTATAACCATGGACATAAATATGAACCTGATTTTGTTGTCGAAACTAAAGATATTATATATCTTATAGAAGTAAAGCGTGAAGATAAATTAAATGATCCTGATGTCATCGCCAAAAAACGACGAGCAATCAAATATTGCGAAGTTGCTACAAAATGGTGTAAAGCTAACGGTCATAAAGAATGGCAACACCTATTTATTCCATCAAAGCAAATTAGTGCAACATCAACTATTGATAACTTATCTCAGAGATTTCATATTACAGAATGCAATGAATAATCATAAAGCCACAATCCTGATAGTCTCCATACTATTGATTGTGGCTTTTAATTTAATGTTCATTCTTTGAGCTTTATTCTTACTTCATCTGAACACTTTCAAATTCTTTCTGTACTTCTTCCTCGGCGCCTTTGGTTGCAAGGCTTACTATCACATTGACAATAAACGCAATGATAAATGCCGGTAAAAGCTCATAAATTCCACAAATACCGCCAAATGGTTTGATCAGGAATTTCCAGACGAATACCATAGTACCGCCGGTAAACATACCTGCCAGTGCGCCCCATTTGTTACTGTTTTTCCAAAACAGTGCCAAAAGCATAACCGGGCCAAATGCTGCGCCAAATCCTGCCCATGCAAAGCTTACAATACCAAATACCGAGCTGTTTGGATCTTTTGCAAGGAAAATAGCAATCAGACTGATTATTACGACAGTGATTCTTGCTACGATCAATGCTTTCTTTTCACTGATTTTAATTCCAAGGAAATCGCTGACAATGTTCTCAGACACACTGGATGCCGCTGCAAGAAGCTGGCTGTCTGCTGTAGACATGGTTGCTGCTAGAATTCCCGCAAGAATCACGCCTGCCATTACTGCTGCCAAAATGCCATGTCTGCTCAATAAAGTAGCGATTTTAATAATAATTGTTTCGCTGTCACTGCCTGATAAAAATGGAATAGCTCCGGTCTTGGTAATAGCCAGTCCAACAATACCGATCAATACTGAAACTGACATGGAAATCACAACCCACACTGATGCAATTCTTCTGGAAAGCACCAGCTTCTCTTCATTCTCAATTGCCATAAAGCGAAGCAAAATATGAGGCATTCCAAAATAACCAAGTCCCCATGCCAAAGTCGAAATCGTAGTAAGGAAGCCATAATTCTGTGCATTTCCTGTCTCAACATTATGTGTATTAATCAAGGATAAATATCCTGGAAGACTTCTGGCATTTTCAATTACCGCATCTGTGCCGCCAGCTATATGTGTACCATATGCCACCACTACTACCAAGGCAATCGTCATAACAATGCTTTGAATCAAATCTGTTGTAGAAGCCGCCAGGAAACCACCCATAGTCGTATATGCAATGATGATAATTGCAAATAAGATCATTGCCGCAAAATAGTCCATTTGGAACAGATTTGCAAATAACTTGCCACAGGCAGCGAATCCACTTGCCGTATATGGGATGAAAAATACAACAATAATAATAGCAGTTACCAGAGATAACAGATTTTTCTTATCATGATATCTTTTTGCAAAAAATTCAGGAATCGTAATGGCATTAATTCGCTGGCTGTATTTGCGAACTCTCCTGGCTACAATCAACCAGTTCAACCATGTACCTGCTGCCAGACCGATTACTGTCCAGCCTACATCACATAATCCGGTCAGATATGCAAGTCCAGGCAATCCCATTAATAAATAACTGCTCATATCACTTGCTTCTGCACTCATAGCCGTTACAAGCGGTCCTAACTTCCTGCCGCCCAGATAGAAGTCATCCGTATTCTTATTCGTCTTTGAAAAATGCACTCCTACTCCCAGCGTTATAAAAAGATACAAAACAATAGTAATGAAAATAACTGCTGTTGATAAACTCATAATGATTCCTCTCCTGCTTTTGTACTTTATTATGCTAATGTATTAAACACGTGCTTATTTTATCAGAAAATGCATAAATATACAACATTTAATTCATTGGATATAAATAATTACTTACACTAAAAACGCTCCGATCCACTCAGAGCGTTTTCTTCCATTCTTTATTCAATTTCCATAACCAGCACTCTCAACACTTCTATCACTTTCTGCATTTCATACACATTCGCGTATTCTTTGCAGGAATGTACATTATTCATGGAATTTGCAATGACTAAGCCTTTGATTCCATGTTGGCTGAATACGTTGTTGTCGCTTCCACCGAAGGTCTTGATGAGTTTTGGTTCTACGTCACACAACCCGCAGGCTGCTACATAGCGGCTTATGATGGATTCTGATGTTGGTGTTTCATATGCCTGTATGTCAATCTGCTGTGTCCAGTCCAAGGTTGCGCCATATTTCTCAGCATTGTTTTGGAAAGTGTCACGATATTGCTGTGCTATGGCAAGTGCTTTTTCATGGCTCAAGCTTCTGATCTCGCCTCGGATGGCACAGGATGACGGCACAATATTAATACCTTCGCCACCGTTGATAAGTCCGATATTGGCGGTTGTTTCCTTATCTATATGTCCCTGTGGTAATATAGCTATTGCTTCACAGGCCGCCTTAATCGCGTGAATACCTGCTTCGGGGTTAAATCCTGCATGAGATGCTTTGCCCTGTACATTAACCTGAAAGGACAGAATCGTAGGTGCTGCATAAGCTGCAGTTCCGATCTCACCGCTTAAATCCAGTACCAATGCTTCTTTGGACAATATTGCATCATATTGATATGCTTTTGCTCCTACACAATACAGTTCTTCGCCTGTTGTGAAGAGTAATTCGATATCTCTATGCTCTACTGCATTCTGTTTCAGATATTTTATCAGCTCATAAATCTCTACAACACCAGAAAGGTCATCGGCTCCGAGAACAGTCGTACCATCGCTGGTCACATCGCCATTTTCATGGAATACTGCCTTTTTCCCATATGCAGGCATTACAGTATCCATGTGTGATGCCAGAAGGATTGGCTCCATTCCATTGCCTTTTACATAGCCGTGCAAGTTGCCTGCTGTGGAACCTGTTGTTGCTGCGCTGTCATCTTCTGTCAATTCCACACCGATTTCTTTGAAAAGGGCAATGATGTAGTCTGCCATGTTTCGTTCTTTCAGGGAAGGAGAATCTATGGCTACCAGTTTTGCGAAGTTGTCTTTTATTTCCTCTATTTCTACCATGATATTCAAGCCTTTCACATTATTTTGAACCCAATGAGCATGCGCAGCCGCATTGTGGTGCTTCTTCCACTTTGGTAAGTGATTCTGCGCCCAGTTCATACCAGGTAGGGTCCAGATCAAATCTGCGATTGTTACTCAGGTAGATAGGATGAGTCGGATCTTCGGACAGATATGCTCTCTCTGTTGGAACTTTCCACTGTGCATCCAGGTCGATCCGTGGAATTACTCTGTCGTAGTGGGTGCTTGGGCGGAACAATTTCTGTTCCAGATCTGCCTGTCCCTGTTTTATAATTGCATTAAAATCAGTATTGTGTGCAAAAGCCGGGATCTGATACAGATCTTTCAGATACTCGGAGACATTCTTCAAATCCTGTATTCTGTATTTTACCGGTCCAAAGTATCTGGAATATAAGATATCGAATCTTACCAGCGAAACATAGAGTGCTACATCTGCCTGAGTCACGAAATCTCCTGCAAGGAATCTGCTTTCACTTAAATCAACTTCTAACTGTTCTAGTGCTCCATAGAATCTGTGCGCACTTTCAATATATTTCTCCAAATCTACAGCATTGAGCATTTCACTGACCGCATCTGTAATATTCGTCTTAACAAAGTCTGATACCTCTGCTGCCTGCTTTTTATTTGCTGCTGGAGACAGGTCTGGTCCATCCGGCAGCTTATTGATTTCTGCTATAATTGCCTGATAATCCTCTTCTCTGGTGTCAGCAAGAGCCGGTAACTTGGACGGATCTTTTCTGGTTGGCAGTTCTTCCTCGGTATACTTGGCAATTTCTGTACTTGGAATCGCATGAATCTTTTCATAAATTGCAGCATCTTCCTGATTATTTATGACATTTGTGTCACTTCTTGCTGTTCCTGCATCTGTTTCCGCCTTTAATTTATTAGCAGGGTCTTTGGATAAAGAAGAACGGTCTATGGGTTCACCCCAGTATTTTGCAAAATCAATCTGTTTCAGGAATCTGTAATTGAAAGATCTCTGTGCACTTCCTTCTACATTAACAGGAGGTACTGCGAAATCTGCAAAGAATGTATTATTCTTAAATGCAGGTATCTCCCACAGTTCTCTTGCATATCCCCACAAGTTCTTATAGGTATAGAGTGGATGCTTCGTCTCTCCTAACTGGAATGTGTAGCGAATGTCCAGTCTGGCAAGCGTTACATACAGTCTGATATCAGAATCTGTCACATAGTCACCAAACAGGAATCTTCTTGTTTCCAGTCTTTTCTCCAGTCTGTCCATTGCTGCATAGAAGGTATTCACACCATCTAAATGTCCTTCATTGCTTCTGGAAAAGGAGCTTCTGTACACTGCATTATTGATGTTATCAAATAACCACAGATTCATCTTGTCGATTTCGTCTCTCAATTCCACTGGGTACAGCTCTGGAGCGCCTTTCTTATGCCATGGTCTGAAATTCACTTCCAGATAGTTAGTTAGCCAGTTATAATCGTTATTTACAACTTTACCTGTCTTGGTGTCGATCAGCGCTGGTACAGTGGTTCTTCCCTGATAGTCCTCATCAGCTCGATAATAGGCTTCAGACAGGAACTGATCTCCCAATACAGGGTCCACATTGTTTTCATTATATACATATTCCCATCCGAGATTCTTCTCATGATGAGCCTGACTGACCATATTTACTGATATCTGGTCTTCAAGTCCTTCCAGTTCTCTTACAATAGAAGCACGATTAGACCAGTGGCACAATTTCGCCCATATCAGGCGATATCTCTGATTACCCTCGGCCTTCAGATCATTCTCTCCATCTCCGAAAGGTGTTGTAAAATGATTGGGTTGTCTTCTGAAATATCCATTTACATCTATTTCCGAAACCGTCTCCCTGGGTCTTACCCTTATCTTTCTTCCATTCACTATCTCATAATCATATTTCTCTATACTCATATTAATCCTCCATTTACAGGTACAGAATTGTACAGCTTTAACAAATGCATAAGCAGGCACTGTGTTGCATTGTTAAATCTGTACAATTCGTCCCATGCAATTTATATGATGTACTCCGGTTCTCTTTCCAGAGTATGCATTTTCTCCAGAAATTCTTTCGTTCTTTCGTTCTTAGGCTCTTTGAATACCTGTTTGGGTGTTCCGTCTTCTACGATCACGCCTTTATCCACGAAGATAACACGATTTGATACATTTCTGACAAAAGCCATTTCGTGAGAAACCAGAATCATGGTAAGTCCTTCTGCTGCAATCTGTTTGATAACTTCCAGTACTTCTCCTACCATCTCTGGATCCAGTGCAGAGGTCGGCTCATCCAGAAGCAGAAGCTGTGGACGCATTGCCAATGCTCTGGCGATTGCGACTCTTTGTCTTTGTCCACCGGAGAGGTGTCTTGGATAGTGGTTTGCCCAATTAAGCATGCCGACTCTTCTCAGTTCTTCCAGAGCAATCTTCTTGGCTTCTTCCTTAGACTTCTTCTGAACCACAATTAGTCCTTCTTCTACATTTTCAAGGGCTGTTTTTCTTTCAAAAAGATTGAAAGACTGAAATACCATTCCCGTATTCTGTCTTAATTCCAGAATGTCTTTTTTATTCTTTTTATTAGATAAATCAATCTCTTTTCCATTGATTACGATGCTGCCTTTTTCAGGTACTTCCAGCTGGTTGATACAGCGAAGTATGGTAGATTTACCTGTACCTGATGGTCCGATAATACCGATTACATTGCCTTTTTCGATAGACAGGTTGATACCGTTGAGGACAACATTATCCTTATATTTCTTATGAAGGTCTTTGATTTCTATAAAGCTCATAGTCTCTCTCCTATCTATCAGACTTCGTTTTCACCGGCAAAGTTCTCTACCTGATCGGGTATTGCCAGCTTTTTCTCTGTAAATTTCAGAATCTGCTCTATAATTACAGTCACAATCCAGTAAATGATTGCCAGTGAGCAGTATACTTCAAAATATCTGTAATTTCTGCCACCGATGATCTTACCTTGTGCTGTGATTTCTACAACTGCACAGGTAAAAGCCAGTGACGTTCCTTTGATTGCGGAAATCAGTGAATTTCCAATGGTGGGAAGTGCTACAGTAAGTGCCTCTGGAATAATGATTCTTCGAAGGGTCTGTCCATAGGTCATTCCCAATGCATGTGCTGCTTCTACCTGTCCTTTGTCTACACTTAATAATGCGGAGCGGATCATCTCGGAACTGAAAGCTGAGGAGTTCAGTCCAAGTGCAAGTACTGCATATACGAATCCGGGGATATTGGCAACTGCCAGGTTTGTTCCGTATTTTGCATTGATGTATTTAAAGAACATGGGAACACCAAAATATACAATGTAGAGCTGTACCAGAACCGGGGTTCCTCTTACGATAGATACGAATAATCCGGCGATCTGTTTCAGTACCGGTATCTGCTTGATTTTAATGATTGCAAGTATCAGTCCAAGTACCAGTCCTATAATCATTGCCAGAAAAGCCAGTTCCAATGTCACTGGCAATTTCAACAAAAGTTCGGGAATATTTGTAAAAACCTGTTTAAAATCAAATAGTTTAGTCATTTGTTCATCCTTCTTTATCTAAAAACTTTTCAACCAGAACGCAGCTGAATCCTAATTTGTTTCTATGTTCTTCTTTATCCTTGGAATCCTGCTTGCGTGGTGGATGATTCTCATATATCTCAGGATCTACTCCCGGAACCAGTTTGTATCCGCATCTTTCATAGAAGCCTGCTGCCCGATCCTGCGAATTGATTACGATATGCTGATAGCCTCTTTCTGCAATCCACTTCTCGGCTTCTGCGATCAGGATATGTCCTACGCCGCTTTTCTGTCTTTCACGCACAACGCATACACGTCCTATCTTACCGATATCCTCTCTTGGATAAGTAATTCTACAGCCTGCAACAGGCTTATGATCTTCGATAATCACGATTGCTTCCAGTTCTTCCTTCGGCTCATCGTGTCCGAACTCTACTTCAATTGGAATATTCTGGCCATATACAAAAGCGTCCGTTCTGATATAGTCATAGGCTTTATAGAGCCATTCCTTTGCTGTCCCTTTTTCTATTCTGTATATTTCCATAATATTCCACTTTCCTTTCTTCTCTTTTCCTAGTTTGGTGTTGCCTTTAATGCATCATCTGCCGGGCTTGTATCTTTACCAAAATATTTTGTCAGGATTTCTGCCAGTGTACCGTCATTCTTGATTTCAATCAGCGCCTTGTCCACGTCTTCTCTTAATGCAGCGCCCTTCTCATCCTTCGCAAAGAGGAAATATGTGCTGTTATGTGGGCTGATAAATTCCTGTGTATCTGCATCAATGGTATTTCCAACAAGTTCATCTTCCAGACCAAACTGACCGATCAAAGTATCAAGAATAGGTCCATCATCAATTGCTACATCTGTCTTGCCATCTGCGATATTCTGGAATTTAATCTGGAAATCGGATTCTGAATAGATGATATTAATCTGATGGTCAGGATTCTCTGCATTCCACTGTTCCAGTGCCAATGCCTTGTTGCTGCCTGCGCCTACCTCGATCTTGTAACCTCTGTCTGCAATATCCTGTAAACCGGTCAATGGTTCATCATCTTTTCTCTGGATATATACGTCATAGCCTTCCTTATATGGTAAGCTGTAGTAATAAAGCTCTCCTCTTTCATCTCTCCAAGCGTAGTTGTTGACAGCCAGATCATAAAGACCACCAGTCAATCCTGTCAGAGGATCGTCAGCCTTGATGATATCCAGTTCGTACTGTGGAAGCTTCTCGAAGATTGCCTTCAAAATCTCAATGTCGCTTCCCCCGATCTCATTATTCTCATCTACTACCATGTATGGTGCAGGGCTTCCCTTGGTTGCAACGGTTACTTTGGTTACGCCTGCCGCTGAATCTGTACTGGAAGAAGTGGAACCGCATCCTGTTAAACTTCCAAATAATACTGCTGTTACTCCGATAGTTGCTATCACTCTATTCAAAATCTTGTTTTTCATACTTTACTCCTCCGCTTATATCTGTTTTTTTATAAAAGGTCTTTTAAAGGGTTAATGGATGCATCTACTGATAATGTACCATTCTTTGGATTTCTGTCATCCCAGTTTGGGCTGTTCCATATGGTTGTAGAAATCTCACTTGCATATTCTTCGTAAGTCTCTCCAGCCGGATGTCTCAGGAACATTTCATCAGGTGTCTTACTTAATTTTCTTCTTGCTCCATCATCTGCCCACAGTTTGTCGAAATCTACTTTGGTAAGGATTCTTTCATTATAACTTTTGAAGAAATTACCGTCTTTTCTGATGCCATTCAATGCCAGTGTCTTTGCATTGCTGTTATTGTGAAAAGCCGGGATTGTGTTCAATTCTCTTAAATATCCCCAGATGTTCTTGTAATCCCTGATAGGCTTCTTCACAGGTCCTACATTGTGGTAGTAGCTGACATCCCATCTAACTAAAGTAACATATGCTCTCACGTCACTGTCTGTTATGTAATCACCGAAGAGGAAACGGTTTGTTTCCAGTCTCTTGTCCAGTTTCTCCAAAGAATCATAGAAATCTTCATACGCTTCATCATATGCTTCCGGTGACTGGCAAAAAGCCATTCGATAATGTCCGTTGTTGATATGTGGGAATAACCAGTCATTGAATTCATCAATTTCCTTTCTGAATTTCTTAGGATACAGATCAGGTGCATCTGCCGGTTGGAATGGTCTGAACTGTACTTCCAGATAATTGGTCAGTCTATGGTAATCATTGTTGACTGCCTTTTTCTCCACGATATCTACCAATGTAGGTGTTGTGGCTCTTCCTGTAAAATCAGGCTTCGCTCTCTTATAAAATTCACTCAGGAAATATGCTCCTGTAATCGGATCTCTGTGTTCTGGCTTATCTCCAAAGCCATGTCCGTATACATTGGTCTGTCCTGATTTGGTTACTAACTGATCCTGAATGACGTTCTGTAATCCTAACAGGTCTCTGACGATTACCGGTCTGTTTGACCAGTTACAACCTACTGCCCAGTAGATTGCATATCTGTTAGCTTCTGCTTTCAGATCTCCTTCTTTATCACCAAAAGGCTGGATGAATGCATTGGGCTGGCGGATAAAAGCTCCCGTCTCGTCGATCTCACTGATTGTTTCATTCGGTCTTGGATCAACTCCTACCTCTTCTGCATGCGCTCTTGCTTCCTCATCTGTATATGCATTTAATAAATCCTCTGCACTTGCATTTGTATAATCAACTCCACAGCATCCCATCTATTTACTCTCCTTTTCTATCTCTTTTTACATTCTCCACTAAATCAGTAGGTTTTCTATGCATTGATAATAGCATACACATACACATTAGTCAATTCACTAATTCTTTTGATTGGTTATAACTTTTACTTATAGCAAAAAAGAAGCCGGGCATTATGCTCGACTTCTTATGGTTGTTATCTCATTACACTCTGATAAAAGCTGCAGATTGTGGCTGCACACTGACTACCTTGCCATCACTTTCTACTGCACCGCCAAACTGATAAAGCACCTCTCCCAGCGCGCCTTCATAAGGAAACTGTACTTCCTTAGCAGACGGATTAATTACTACCAGAATCTTCTCCTGTCCGCTGCTTCTGACATAAGCCAGAGGATATGTATGTGGCTTGGCATATACAAAGTTGATCTCACCTTTGTTCAGCAATGCTTCATGTGCTTTTCTTACATCAATCAGCTTCCTGATCTCATGATACAGAGAATCCTTATCTTCTGCCTGTTTCTCAACAGTTGGTCTGTCTGCACTGCTATCCTGTTGGATATATAGCTTCTGAACACTTGCGGTACTGAATCCTGCATTCACACCATCATCCCACTGCATAGGAGAACGGGAACCGGTTCTGCTATAACCACCTTCTACAGAAGTAAGACCTTCCACATAACGCATGCCAATCTCATCGCCATAGTAAATAAAAGGCGCACCAGGCATGGACAGCAGGAATGCGAAAGCAACTTTTAACTCGTCTCCGTGCAAGCTTCTCGCCAATCTGTCCATATCATGATTACCGGAAGGAATACAGATAAGTCCTTTCTTCTCTGATTTCTCATAATTTTCAATATATTTCTCCACGAAGGCAGCTACATCGCCTTTTCCTCTGGATGAGAAGAAAGGCTCCTCACAACGAAACAGATCATTATAATGAGATGGTCCAAAATGCAACAGGAAATCCATATGGAAACCACCCTGCAAGGACTTGTCCGGTTCTCCCCATTCAGAAACCATTGCAGCATGTGGAAATTCCTGATCAAGGAACTCTCTGACATTCTGCCACAGGCGAATCGTGCCTTTTCCCTCAGGGTCATTCTTTACAAGAGAGCCAGCCATATCTACACGGAAACCGTCACAGCCCATTTTCAGCCAGAAACGCATAACGTCCTTCATGGCTTCCAACGTAGCCTTGGGACCTTCATCATCCATGGACTGCTGCCACGGGCGCTCCTGCTCATAATATCCATAGTTCAGTGCCGGCTGATGGGAAAAGAAATTCACAACGCAGGAACCGTCTCTATCTGATATGCCTCTGATGCATCCGATGCCTTTTGGCTCTTCCCAGATGTTATCTGTCCAGATATATCTGTCTGTATATGCATTCTTCTCAGCTTTCATGGATTCCTTGAACCACTTATGTGTCACCGCTGTATGCCCCGGCACCAGATCAAGAATGACATGCATTCCTTTGGCATGCGCTTCTCTGAACAGGTTCGCCAGATCTTCATTCGTACCATACCTGGGTGCTACTGTATAATAATCCTCCACGTCATATCCAGCATCTCCAAAAGGCGACTGGAAGCATGGATTGATCCATATTGCATTACATCCTAACCCCTTGATATAATCCAGTCTTCTGGTAATACCATTGATGTCTCCAATTCCATCTGCATTTGTGTCCTGAAAAGACTGCGGATAAATTTCATAAAAGATTGCATCATCCAGCCATTCAGGTTGTTTTCTTGTGTTGTTCATATTCGTTTCCCCTATCCTTTCTCTAATATATTTATTGTAATTTGTGAATCAGTTTCTGATATACCCTCTCTATCATCCATGGTTCTGAGCACGCCTTCAAAGCTTCATCAGGAGTAAACCACTTCACACCGCTGTTCTCATCCGGTTTGATACGAAGAACTTCCTCTTCATCTGCTTCTAACAAATATGTCACATTCAGATGAAGATGTGAAGGAACATATTTTCCTCTCTTCTCATGACCATCCACTGTCAAAATCTCCAGTGAGAAGATGTCCTCAGAGAGCACTTTAATGTTCTGCACTCCTGTCTCTTCCTGCACTTCTCTGATTGCTACCTGCAACAGATTGGCTTCACCATCTGCATGTCCCCCGGTCCAGGACCATGAGTGATATATATTATGATAAATCATCAATACCTTAGTATGATTCTGATTCAATACCCAGGCTGATGCTGAGAAATGAGCTACCTGATTGCTCCTGTCAAGAATACCAGGCTGTGTCTCCAATAGTTGTAACATGACACGTCTGTCATTTTCTTCCTGCTCATTATAAGGTTGATAGTCCTGTATTGCCTGTATGATCGTCTGCATATTTTATTCCCCCTTTATGCCTTTTCCAGCTTCTTCATCTGTCCAAATTCTACCCATGCCATAATAACAGTTACAACTGCTGCCAATCCATCCGCAATTGGTCCTGCGTATAAGATTCCATCGATTCCCATAAACAGGGGCAAAAGAATGACCAGTGGTAAAAGAAACAGAATCTGTCTCGTCAATGACAGAAAAATGCCTTTTACCGGCTTACCAATAGAAGTAAAGAAAGTCGATGTGATTGGCTGCATGAAATTCACCCAGGTAAAGAATAAGAATACTCTAAAATAACTGATTCCAAACTGATAGTATTCTGGAGAACCTTCACCAAACAATCCGATAATCTGTCTGGGGAATAACTGGAATAATATAAATGAAAGTATGGAGATACTGCCACCAGCCACAGATGCCAGCCAGTATGCCTTACGCACTCTGTCATATTGTCTGGCTCCATAGTTAAAGCTCTCTATCGGCTGACTGCCCTGTCCAATTCCTATAACAATAGAAAAGAAGACCTGGTTCACCTTCATAACGATACCAGCGCAGGCAATGGGAATCGCTTCTCCATATATGGACAATGCTCCATAGTGCTTCAATGAATTATTCAACACGATCTGTACGACCATCATTGCAAGCTGATTAAAGAAAGAAGCTGCTCCAATTGATGCAATTTTGCCTGTATATTCCATGTTCACGATCAGGTGCTTCTTTTCCAGCGGAACGGTCTTGAAATGGTACAGATAACAGATTACAATTACTGCTGATATCACCTGTCCGATCACTGTAGCAAGGGCTGCTCCTGCCATGCCCATCTGAAAGACCATAACGAACAAGGCATCCAATACTGTATTGATGATTGCACCAGTCAGATTACAGATCATGGTCATTCGAGGATTGCCATCAGCACGAATCAGATGTCCACCACCTGTCGTCAGCAACAGAAAAGGAAAGCCAAAAGCGGTGATACGCACATATTCCTGTGCATATGGCAATACATCCTGCGGTGCACCGAAAAACTTGAGCAATGGAGTCAGAAAAAGCTGTGTAATGAAGCATAATGCCAATCCACATAAAAAGAGCATACTGACTGCATTGCCGATATAATATGCTGCCTTTTCCCGATTACCCTCTCCCATTGTAAGATTAAAGCAGGAAGCGCCTCCTATTCCAAATAATAATGCCAATGCCAGACATGAGGTTGTGAGCGGAAATGCGATGTTTGTTGCTGCATTTCCAAGTGTTCCTACTGCCTGTCCAATGAATAGCTGATCTACGATATTGTACAATGCACCTACCAGCATGGCTACGATACTTGGTATTGCGAATTTTACCATTAATCCTGATACAGCGTCTGTTCCGAGGGGATTATTCTGTGTCTGTTGTTTCATATTAATATACTGCCTTTCCATTTTTGTGTACCTGTTTATTGTACTTCAATCGGATGATTTTTCCAAGGGGTAACTCTTGTTTCAATACCCATTATCCCCTATAATGTATTGTATACTGATATTTAAATTACAGTTTAAGGAAGAAGTTCTAGTCACGCCGCTGGTCTAGCAGTTCGGTTCATTCGCCACGTACATGATGTAAGAGTTTCTAAGAACTGCATCTCAAATGCTTAGAGTACAAGCCGAGCGCAAAACTCGCCCTGCGGGCTCAAACAGTTGCGCCTGGCTTGCAAGCATTTGTTCTTTGTTCTAAGAAACACTAAACATCATTCCCTAAGCTGCATTCACCGAACTACCATGATCTGCGGCTGTATATAGAAAGTTTTCAAATTAAATGACGAGCTTTATCGTCATAAAGAAAATCATTTGAATTATTATTTTAAATAATTTCTCAAACAGCACGATTTCTGTCAATTGGTTCTTGCGAACCTTAGGAATGGCTGTTAGTACTTCTTAGCAGCAAGGAAGAAATGCAGGCAAGCCCGAGCCGTTGTTTGAGCCGTAGGCGAGTTTTAGGCGCAGGGCTTGTAATCGAGGCATTTCTACCGCAGGTGCTTAGAAGTCCTTACAGCTATTACGTATTCACAAAACCAATTGACAGAAATCGTGCGTAACTAGAACCTATTATTAACTTTCAAAATACACAAGGAGAAAGATTATGCAATATACCTTATACGAACTGTTCTGGCTCTATTTCCTGTACTCTTTTCTGGGGTGGTGCGCAGAAGTCGCGCTTGCCGCTATTGCACGCAAGAAATTCATCAACCGTGGATTCGTAACTGGTCCTTTGTGTCCGATTTACGGAGCCGGCGCTGTGGCATTTGCCATCTTCCTGCCGGAGCTGACCACTTCCCCTGTATTCCTGTTTCTTGGAAGTATGATTCTTGCTTCCGGTATCGAATACTTTACAGGTGCTGCCTTAGAGAAAATATTCCATAAACGCTGGTGGGACTACTCCAATCACCGTTTTCATCTGAATGGATATGTCTGCCTGAGATATGCTTTCGTCTGGGGTATCTTCGGTACTTTTGCCATGTATCTGGGCAATCACCTATTACTGACACTTGTGTCATTTATACCTCATATGGTAGGTTTTATCCTGTTGATCGTGCTAGGTATTCTGCTCGGATGTGACGTTCTGGGTTCCTCTCTTGCAGTAGCCGGACTACATATTAAACAGAAACAGATTCAGGATATCAATACACAGGTGCAAAAGGCATCCTTCCTTCTGGAAAATGCCATTACTATCAGAATCCAATCCCGTATGCAGAAGGCTTTCAGTGGATTGAATCAGCCTGCACAGGCAACAGCAAAAAAAGAAGCTCCCACTGTCTTTGCAGAAGGATGCAGCTTCTATAAATTAATCTCACTGTTTTTCATCGGTGCTTTTCTGGGAGATATTACGGAGACTATTTTCTGTTACGTCACTTCTGGCGTGTTGATGAGCCGAAGCAGTGTTGTCTATGGTCCATTCAGTATCGTGTGGGGACTGGGCTGTATGCTGCTGACAGCAGTATTGTACCGTCAAAAGGATAAATCAGATGGTAAGATATTCATTGCAGGCACATTTCTTGGTGGCGCTTACGAATACTTGTGCAGTGTGTTCACTGAATTAGTCTTTGGCACTGTATTTTGGGATTACAGTGGATTCGCCTTTAACCTGGGCGGCAGAATCAACCTGCTCTACTGCTTCTTTTGGGGAATCGCCGCTGTGGTATGGTTAAAATTAATCTATCCCAAGCTCTCAGCCCTGATTGAGAAGATTCCTGTAAAAGTCGGTCCTGTACTCTGCAATATTATGATTGTATTCATGATCTTTAACATGCTGATATCTGCTGCCGCACTGTCCAGATACACAGCCAGACATACCGATGCAGATGCTTTCAGCAATCCAAATGCAATTACAGAATTCCTTGATACCCATTTCACTGATCAGCGAATGGAACGAATATATCCAAATGCCAAAATTGTAGATGAAAAGAATTAAAAGGAAAAAGGATTGTGCACTTTAGAAATTGTGTACAATCCTTTTCTTATTGAATATAATGTATGAAATTCTTATAAAACTTATTTTCTATACTTGTCTGCTTCGGATACTACATTGTAAACGCCAATTCTCTGC
>CAVBMG010000073.1:0-16334 GCA_963596435.1 Agathobacter sp. | reverse complement strand
AGGAGGAGAATGGATATGAATAAGAGAACACAGGCAATTCTGGATGCTCTGGATGAGAGATATGGAGTGGATGTGGCATGCCATTTACATTATAAGGAACCCTGGCAGCTGCTGATTGCAACGATTCTGAGCGCACAGTGTACAGATGCCAGAGTCAATATTGTGACGAAGGATTTATTTGTGAAATATCCCGGTATTGAGGCTTTTGCAAAAGCAGACATTACAGAGCTGGAAGACGATATCCGTTCTATTGGCTTTTATCACAGCAAGGCGAAGAACATCATTGCCTGTTGCCAGAGACTCCACACAGAGTATCATGATGAGATTCCTTCCAGTATTGAGGACCTGACAAGTCTTGCCGGAGTGGGACGTAAGACCGCTAATGTCATTCGGGGAAACATATTTCACGAACCCAGTATTGTAGTGGATACCCATGTGAAACGTATCAGCAGACGGTTGGGTTTTGCAAAGGAAGAAGAGCCCGAGAAGATAGAGTATGAGCTAATGAAAGTACTCCCGAAGGATCACTGGATACGTTATAATATCCAGATCATTTCTTTTGGAAGAGAGATCTGCAAGGCGCCTACACCCAAATGTGAAGAATGTTTCCTGCAAAGCTATTGCAAGAGCACCGATAAAAGGCAGAGCAAGGAGAAGTAATGTTACAGGATTATGTAGTACTGGATCTGGAGACAACGGGGCTAAGTCCCAAGACAGACCGGATCATAGAGATAGGTGCAGCAAGAGTCAGACAGGGTAAAGTGGAGCAGATTTACACAACCTTTGTAAATCCGGGCAGAGAATTGACAGAGCATACGAAGAATCTGACAGGGATAAAAGACGAAGATCTTGCGAATGCGCCGTTTATAGAAGATATCATAGTAGATTTCCTTGGATTTGTCGGAGAGGATTGCCTTTTGGGGCATAAGATACTGTTTGACTATTCTTTCGTAAAGAAAGCCGCTGTAAACCAGAAGCTGTCTTTTGAAAAAGATGGAATAGATACATTAAAAATAGCCAGAAGATTTCTGACAGATGTACCAAGCAAAAGACTGGGTGATCTGTGCGAGTATTATCATATTCCAATTACGGCACACAGAGCGCTTGGTGATGCATTGGCTACACATGAACTTTATGGGAAATTATGTGAGAGCTTCTACGAGAAGGAAGCAGATACTTTCCAGCCGTGCAAGCTGACATACAGTGTAAAGAAAGAGGGACCGATTACTCCCAAACAGAAAGAACAGCTGGGGAGAATGTGCGAAAAATATGGAATCGCATTAAAAGACGGGCATATGATAGCTCCAATTGAAGGTGTGATTCCCACCTGGATGGACATGAATCTGCTGACCAAGAATGAAGCCAGCAGATTATATGACAAGATGAAAGCTACTCTGGGTAAGAAGTAGAGGTCAATATGGACTCCAGCTTCTGTACAATCGAATCTTTCATCATGGTATTAAGGGAAGAAGCGGCAGTGATAAGCTCACGAATCCGGTTTTTTTGCCCATTCTCCTGATAAAGAGAAGCCAGAAGATAATAGGTCCTGCTGACATCCGTTCCGGTAGAGACGGCAAATTCCAGGACTTCGGTGGCAAGTTCTTTCTCATTATGATCGACCAGGCATTGTGCCAGCTTTTGCAGGATTGTGACCATATTGGTGTAATGTGAGTCATATTCTGTCAATACTGTGATATTGGCTGTGCCATAAGCCAGTTTCAGATCTGTATTGCTGATGCCTGTGAGATTCACGATAGGCATGGTAGAGAGATCTTTCAGGTCTTTCAGATAATCTCTGATTTCCTCAGTCATGGATAGAGGTTTCATGTTAAGGATTGTATCAGGGATTGTAATGTAGTTAAGTGCATCCAGGGATTTCTTACGTACACTGTTGGCACGGCGTTCCTTGTTCCAAAAATTTCTTTCAGCCTGTTCCTGCACTTTGTCAGAGCGTTTGGTGGAATATAATACCACGGCACATAGCAGTAGAAAACTTGCCAAAAACTTCAAATTCATTTATAATATCCTTTCAGTAGTGTAGTATAGTAATGGAGATGAAACATATGAATATGAATCATAAGAAAACACAGAGAATTATCTCTGCTATTATCGTAATTATTCTGGTTATTGCAATGATCGTACCCAGTCTCGTATATGTATTGGGAGTGTTCTAGGCAGTATCATTAAGTTCTGAACGGTGATGACCGTTCATATAATTGTACAACGGATGTTATGTAAATGACAAGCATTAGTTCGGTACAATGTGGGAGAGATGAGGAGCATTATGAAAAAGGTAATAGGAAAAGTATCTGCGCTGTTGCTGATGCTGTTGTCAGTGGTGCTTGTATGGGGCAATTTCGCATACGCCAAAGGTCAGGATACGACAATTCTGGATGGCGTGTATATGGAAGATATGAACCTGTCCGGCATGACACAGGAGGAAGCCATGCAGATGGTGAATGACTTCGTGGCAGGTTTAAAACAGAAGGTAGTAACTTTTGGCGCAGTGGGAGATCATTATGTTGCAGTTACTGCCGGTGATCTGGGAATGACCTGGGTCAACACAGATGCAATAGAAGAAGCGGCAGGTCTTGGCAAAGCAGGTAATATTGTACAGCGATATAAGGCAATTCAGGATCTGAAGCATGGAAATAAAGTATATAAACTGGAACTGAGTTTTGATAAAGACCTGATTCGCAATATTCTGCAGGAGCAGTGTGCAGAATATGATGTACAGGCAGAGAATGCGCAGCTGACCCGTGAGAATGGTTCTTTTCAGATCGTGGAAGGACAGACAGGAGAGGCTGTAAATGTGGAAGAATCCCTGAATCAGATTTATGAATATCTGACAAATGGCTGGGATTATCAGGATGCTTCCATAGACCTTGTGATTGATACAACGCAGCCTAAGGGTAATGCGGAGGATCTTGCCAAGGTAAAGGATGTGCTGGGAACATATACTACCAGCTATTCTACAAGTGGAAGTGCCAGATGTAAAAACGTGGAGAATGGATGCCGTCTGATCAATGGTACGACACTTTATCCGGGAGAAGAGTTCTCTACTCTGGATAAAATATCACCTTTTACAGAAGCAAATGGCTATTATCCTGCAGGTTCCTATCTGAATGGTATGGTCGTAGACAGCCTTGGCGGTGGTATCTGTCAGGTATCTACCACATTATATAATGCAGTTCTGCTTTCAGAACTGGAAGTGACACAGCGAAGCAATCATTCCATGATCATCAGTTATGTGAAACCATCTATGGATGCTGCAATTGCAGAATCATCAGGAAAAGACTTTAAATTCGTGAATAATCTGGATTATCCGATTTATATAGAAGGATATACAGGCGGTAAGCAGATTACTTTTGTAATCTATGGTGTGGAGACCAGAGATCCGGGACATAAAGTAAAATATGAGAGTGAAGTGCTGAGTACCACAGAACCTGATTCAGAGAAGATCATTGCAGATTCCTCTCAGGGAATCGGATATGTAGATGTACAGTCAGCGCATATTGGATATAAGGCACAGCTGTGGAAAATCGTAGAAGAGAATGGCGTGGAAGTCAGTCGTGAAGTCATTAATACAAGCAGCTACAAAATGACACCAAGAACTGCTACAGTAGGTGTCAAGACAGATAATGCGGTATATGCAAACAGAATACAGGCTGCAATTGCCAGTGGAAGTATTAATACCGTGAAATCAGAAGCAGCAGCAATCAAGGCAGAGATGGCAGCCGCAGCTACGATGACACCGGAGCAGCAGGCAGCAGCACAGCAACAGGCTGCGCTGGAAGCATATTATAAGGCACTGCAGGAACAGCAGGCAGCACAACAGAGTACTACAACGACACCTTAATAGAAAAGGCAGGAGTAAAACATATGGATTTCGGCAAATTACCGGAGCATATCTATCAACGTTCCGTAGAAAAAGTAATTCATACAACCGAATATCGTAAGATTACACTAAATGGCGCGGGTCTGGGGGCAGACTGCGCCATTTTGCCGGATGAGAATGGATATCTGGTAACAGCGCAGGGGTCTGCGGATGGAACAGATGTGAAAGTTGCCATGAGGGCAATCTATGCAGGATTGAATAAGCTTGCTGCGGCGGGAATTATAGCAGAACAGACAACCGTATGCGCAAGCCTTAATATAGCAATGCCACATGCATTTACAGAGGAAGAACGAAACAGCCAGGAGAGACAGCTCAGAGAGTGTATCAGATGGGTGTCCGAGGCAGCAATAGCGAATCAGGTAACGATTGTCGGGACTGATGTAAAGGTTGTACCGGCTATGCATACATATTATGCGACAGCATCCTTCACAGCGCGAGCGGGTCAGAATGTCTTTGCTTTCATGCAGAGTGAAAAGGCAGACAAAGATGTAGTCATGACCAAATGGATGGGACTGGAAGGAACATCCCTGATTGCATCGCAGCGGATGCAGGAGCTGGCGGCACGATATCCTTTGGGGCTGGTAGAACAGGCGGCAGATTTTGACAGATTCCTGTCAGTGATCCCGGAGGCAGCTACCGCCGTGCAGTCCGGCGTCAGTGCAATGCAGGCAGTCAGAGAAGGTGGAGTATTCGGCGGACTCTGGCAGCTTGCCAAGGCAAACGGCGTTGGACTGGTCATAGACTTAAAGCAAATTCCTGTAAAACAGGAAACGATAGAAGTGTGCGAGTTTTATGACGTAAATCCTTATGAACTGCTTTCCGGTGGAAGTATGCTCATGATAACACAAGGCGGTATCAGACTGGTATCACTGCTTGCCGAACAAGGCATATCCGCCGTAGTAATTGGACGCACGACAGATAATAATGACCGCATACTGGTAAATGACGAGGAGAAAAGATTTCTGGAGCCTGCAAGGCACGATTCGCTTTACAGGGTTCTGGCAACATCATAGTGGAAAGGTATGAGTGAGTATATGAGAGAACAGATATTAACGATTATAGAGAAGAACAGTAGAATAGACTTAAAAGAGCTGGCTATTATCCTTGGTGTGGAAGAAGTGGATATTGTCAATGAGATGGAGCAGATGGAGAAGGAAGGTATTATCTGTGGCTATCATACATTAATTGACTGGGAAAAGACAAACGTAGAGAAAGTAAATGCCCTGATCGAGGTACGCGTGACACCACAGAGAGGCCATGGCTTTGACAGCATTGCGGAGAGAATCTATAAATATCCGGAAGTGCATGCTGTATATCTGATTTCCGGTGGATATGATCTGCTGGTCAGTCTGGAAGGAAAGACTCTGAAAGAAGTATCCAACTTTGTTTCTGATAAGCTTTCTACCCTGGATTCTGTACTGAGTACTGCAACACATTTTATTCTCAAGAAGTACAAAGACCACGGAACAGTTCTCGGTAAGAAGGAAACTGATGAAAGGATACAGGTGACACCATGAGAAATCCTTTATCAGACACAATTATACAGATAAAGCCTTCGGGCATTCGTAAATTTTTTGACATCGTAAGCGAAATGAAAGATGCTATTTCTCTGGGTGTTGGTGAACCGGATTTTGAGACACCCTGGCATATCCGTGATGAGGGTATCTATTCCCTGGAAAAGGGCAGAACTTTCTATACATCTAACGCTGGTCTGAAAGAATTAAAAATAGAAATCTGCAATTATTTAAAGAGACGTTATGATCTTTCTTATCATTATGAGAATGAAGTACTTGTTACCGTAGGTGGTTCTGAGGCGATTGATATTGCCATGCGTGCCATGGTAAATCCTGGGGATGAAGTACTGATTCCACAGCCAAGTTATGTATCTTATGAACCATGCGCACTGCTGACCGGTGCAAAACCTGTCATCATTAACTTAAAGCATGAGAATCAGTTCAGACTGACCGCTCAGGAGCTGGAAGAAGCCATTACAGAGAAGACAAAGATTCTGGTGCTGCCTTTTCCTAATAATCCTACAGGTGCCATTATGGAACGCAAGGATCTTGAAGAAATAGCAGAAGTAATAAAAAAACATGACATCTTTGTCATTTCTGATGAAATTTATTCTGAACTGTGTTATACAGATCAGCATGTGTCTATTGCCAATATTGAGGGCATGCAGGAGAGAACGATTCTGATCAATGGTTTCTCCAAGTCCTATGCGATGACTGGTTGGAGACTGGGTTATGCATGTGGACCTAAGGAGATTATCGAACAGATGACCAAGATTCATCAGTTCTGCATTATGTGTGCACCGACAACATCACAGTATGCAGCTGTGGAAGCTCTTAAAAATGGTGATGAAGATGTGCAGAACATGAGAGAAGCCTATAATCAGAGAAGACGTTACCTGGTACATGCATTTAAGGAAATGGAACTGGAATGCTTTGAACCGTTTGGAGCTTTCTATATGTTTCCATGTATTAAGGAATTTGGCATGACCAGTGATGAATTTGCAACCAGATTCCTGATGGAAGAGAAGGTAGCTGTTGTTCCCGGTACTGCATTTGGTGATTGTGGAGAAGGATTTATCAGAATCTCCTATGCGTACTCACTGGACAACCTGAAACTTGCAATAGGCAGACTACAGCACTTTGTAGAGAAACTGCGTGCGGAACAGAATAAGTAAATAAGTAATAGAAGGGTACTGTTACATGAATATCGTGTTACATCAGCCGGAGATACCGGCAAATACTGGAAATATTGGCAGAACCTGTGTCGCTACAGGATCGACCCTGCATTTGATCGAGCCTTTGGGATTTCGTCTGACAGGTAAGGAACTTAAAAGAGCAGGCATGGATTACTGGGAACATCTGGATGTTCGCAGATATATGAATTTTGAAGAGTTTCTGGAGAAAAATCCTGGAGCAAAGATCTGGATGGCAACGACTAAGGCAAAGAAAGTCTATACAGAAGCGCAGTTTGGTCCGGATGACTATATCATGTTTGGGAAGGAAAGCGCTGGAATTCCAGAAGAGATACTGGTAGATCATGAAGATACCTGTATTCGTATTCCCATGCTGGATAAAGTCAGAAGTCTTAATCTGTCTAATTCTGTAAGCATTGTATTGTATGAGGCATTACGTCAGAACAATTTTGCCGATATGCAGCTTGCAGGAGAGCTTCACAGACTGGAGTGGAAAGATTAAAAAGTGCCATTTATTGCAAATGTAAATGACAAAATGTAAACATAACAATCAAAAAATAAAGATATTTGCATGAAATATTGCAGATATCTTTATTTTTATGTAAAAAAACGGGAATAGTACTTGACGAAACTGTGCAAATTACATAAAATGAAACTGTTCAGGCAGAACGGGCTTGTGTGAAAAGTATAGCATTTTAAATGAATAAATCCTGCAATTGTGAAAATGTAGGGCGAAATCAATAAAAGTGCCATTTATAGCGAATGTGAAGACATAAAAATATAAGGAAAGGATGAAGGTTGTGAAGATTTATAACATTACAGACAAAGAATACGAAGCATATGGCAGAGTATTGACGAAGGACTATCAGGTAGATGCTCTGGTGAAAGAGATGGAGAAGACACCGGCACCGGATCATGTAATCTATATTGCATCGGATGCAGGACTTGAAGCATTAGATCAGGCTAAAGTGCTGCAGGAGAGCTTCTTTGGTGGAATGCCGATTCAGGTAGGTTATTGTAATGGAACCAATCATAAACTGGATGCATGTGAATATCATCGCTGCTCAGAGCTGGGCGTTGCGATTACAGATCTGATACTGCTTCTTGGTAAATTACAGGATATTACAATGGAGCATTGTTATGACACAGATAATATTCAGGCATTTTTTGTCCCGGCAGGAACAGTATATGAAATGTATGCTACCACACTTCATTATGCTCCATGCAGTGTAGATGGTAAGACCTTTAAGAATATAGTCATTCTTCCTAAGGGAACCAATGCAGATCTGGAGAAGAAACCACAGGGTGCAGAAGAAGACCCATTGCTTTTTGCAGTAAACAAGTGGCTGATCGCTCATGAAGAAGCAAAGATTGACGGTGCATTCAATGGTCTTAAAGGTGTCAATATTTCTTTGGACTAGAACTAATAATAAATAATGTAATATATAAAAATGGAGGAATTAGAAATGATCAACATCCCAAAAATGAAAGTCGGTATTGTAGCAGTAAGTAGAGACTGTTTCCCGGAATCCTTATCCGTAAACAGAAGAAAGGCATTAGTAGAGGCATATGCCAGGAAATATGATGCAGCAGATATCTACGAATGTCCAGTCTGTATCGTAGAGAGCGAGATTCATATGGTTCAGGCTCTTGAAGATATTAAGAAAGCAGGATGTAACGCACTTTGCGTATATCTTGGAAACTTTGGCCCTGAAATTTCTGAGACATTACTTGCAAAGCATTTTGACGGACCTAAGATGTTCGTTGCAGCAAGCGAAGAGAATACACAGACACTGGCAAGCAGCCGTGGTGATGCATACTGTGGTATGTTAAATGCAAGCTATAACTTAAAGCTTCGTAACATCAAGGCATACATTCCTGAGTATCCTGTAGGAACTGCTGAAGAATGTGCAGATATGATCCATGAGTTCCTTCCTATTGCACGTGCAATTGAAGGATTGAATAACTTAAAGATCATCAGCTTTGGACCTCGTCCACTGAACTTCCTTGCATGTAATGCACCAATCAAGCAGCTTTACAATCTGGGCGTTGAGATTGAAGAGAACTCAGAGCTTGACTTATTCGAGGCATTCAACAAGCATGCAGGAGACCCAAGAATTCCTGATGTTGTAAAAGACATGGAAGCAGAGCTTGGCGCAGGTAATAAGAAGCCTGAAATCCTTGCAAAGCTTGCTCAGTATGAGATTACATTACTTGACTGGGTAGAGGCACATAAGGGCTACAGAAAATACGTTGCCATTGCAGGTAAGTGCTGGCCGGCATTCCAGACACAGTTCGGTTTCGTTCCATGCTACGTAAACAGCCGTCTGACAGGCCGTGGAATTCCTGTATCCTGTGAAGTAGATATTTACGGTGCATTAAGTGAGTTCATCGGAACTGTAGTCAGCGAAGATGCAACAACTCTGCTGGATATTAACAATACAGTACCTTCTGATATCTATGATGCAGATATCAAGGGCAAGTTCAACTATACTCTGAATGATACATTCATGGGATTCCATTGCGGTAATACTACATCCAAGAAGTTATCCTTCTGCGAGATGAAGTATCAGCTCATTATGGCAAGAAGTCTTCCTGAGGAAGTAACACAGGGTACTCTGGAAGGAGATATCTTACCTGGAGATATCACATTCTTCCGTTTACAGAGTACAGCAGACTGCCAGCTTCGTGCTTATATTGCACAGGGCGAGGTTCTTCCTGTTGCAACACGTTCCTTTGGTTCCATTGGTATCTTTGCAATTCCTGAGATGGGCAGATTCTACCGTCATGTACTGATTGAGAAGAACTTCCCTCATCATGGTGCAGTTGCATTCGGTCACTATGGTAAGGCTTTATATGAAGTATTCAAGTATGCAGGTGTACCTGTTGAAGATATCAACTTCAATCAGCCTAAGGGAATGCTCTACAAGACAGAGAATCCGTTTGCATAAGCTCGTATTCAATAAGTACATATCAGGGGGCGCCTTTGGTGCCCCTTATCTTATATAAAAGGAGGAAGACAGTAACATGTATTACATAGGTGTTGATTTGGGAACTTCTGCGGTAAAGCTGCTTCTTATGGAAGGAAATGGCAAAATTGCAAATATTGTATCAAAAGAATATCCGTTATATTTTCCACATCCGGGCTGGAGTGAGCAGAAGCCGGAGGACTGGTGGGAAGCTGTTAAAAGCGGCTTGAAGGAATTGGTAGCAGGATATGACGCATCCAAGGTAGCCGGTATCAGCTTTGGTGGTCAGATGCATGGCCTTGTTATTCTGGATAAAGACGATCAGGTAATCAGACCTGCAATTCTCTGGAATGATGGCAGAACACAGGAAGAGACAGATTATCTTAACAATGTGATCGGTAAGGATAAAATCTCCCAGTATACAGCTAATATTGCCTTTACAGGTTTTACAGCTCCCAAGGTATTATGGGTAAAGAATAAGGAACCTGAGAATTTCGCACGCATTGCCAAGATCATGCTGCCAAAGGACTACATCGCATATAAATTATCAGGAAGCTTCTGTACAGATGTATCGGATGCATCTGGTATGCTTTTGTTTGATGTGGCACACAAGTGCTGGTCCAAAGAAATGATGGAGATTTGTGGCGTAAAGGAAGAACAGCTTGCCAAGATCTATGAAAGCTATGAAGTTGTTGGAACATTAAAGCCTGATGTAGCAGCAGAGCTGGGACTTCCAGAGACTGTTAAGATTGCAGCAGGCGCAGGAGATAATGCAGCAGCGGCAGTAGGTACAGGTACAGTAGGAGATGCCATGTGCAACATTTCCCTCGGAACCAGTGGAACCATCTTTATTTCCAGCAAGAACTTTGGCGTGGATAAGAATAACGCACTCCATGCATTTGCTCATGCAGACGGACATTATCATCTGATGGGCTGTATGCTCAGTGCTGCTTCCTGTAATAAATGGTGGATGGAAGAGATTTTACAGACCAAGGAATTTGCAAAGGAGCAGGCTGCGATTACAGCAGATAAACTGGGTAACAATCATGTATATTTCCTGCCGTATCTGATGGGAGAGCGTTCACCACATAATGATGCCAATGCCAGAGGTACATTCATTGGTATGACAATGGATACGACCAGGGCTGATATGTATCAGGCTGTACTGGAAGGTGTTGCCTATGCCATTCGTGATTCTTTTGAAGTAGCCAAGAGCCTTGGAATTGATATCAAACGTTCCAAGATCTGCGGAGGCGGTGCTAAGAGTCCTCTTTGGAAGCAGATTTTTGCAAATGTATTAAATATCAAGCTGGATATCATTGAAAGCGAAGAAGGACCTGGATACGGTGGAGCAATGCTTGCGGCAGTAGCCTGTGGTGAATATGCTTCTGTAGAAGAAGCGGCTTCCAGGCTGGTAAAGATTGTAGATACCGTAGAGCCGGATGCAGAGATTGCAGCCAGATATGAAGAAAGATATCATAAGTTTACACAGATCTATCCTACAGTAAAGGAACTGTTTCCTAAGATCATGTAGGAATTATGAAGAAATGAAGAAGAGGACGTAAACCATACGATTACGTCCTCTTTTGTTGTCCTGATAAGTATTATTCATGTGGTCTCTGGTAGAAGTAACCTGAAATCTGCTCAGTCTTAATGACATTGACAAAAGCTTTGGGGTCAACTTCTTTAATGGCATTGAGCACATGCTTACATTCAGCACTGGATACTACAGAATATACTACCTTGCGTTCATGATGTTCATAGGAGCCTTCTCCGTCCATGATCGTTGCACCATGATTACACAGCTGGGCAATGGCTTCAATGACTTCTTCAGCGCGGTTTGTTACGATAAACAGTGTATTTTGCTGATACTGTTTATATAGAACGTGCAATACCTGTGTAGAAGTATACTGAAATATAATAGAATACAGAGCCTTGTCCCAACCAAAGAGGATACCGGCTGCAATCAGTATGACGGCGTTGATTCCCAGTACAATATTGAAGGAATCAATGCCTTTTTTCTCGGAGAAGAAAATGGCAATGAAATCTGTTCCGCCTGTGGTAGCGTTCATCCACAGACACAGGGAAATGACAAAGCCATTGATTAAACCACCAAATATGCTGATCAGCAGAGTGTCATAAGTAATCGCAAAGCCTGGAATAATATCAGTCAATATATTGGTCAGCATAATGCACAGGCAGGAATACAGAGTAAATTTCTTGCCAATGAAGCGAAAACCAATATAAATAGGAATAATATTCAGTATTACATTAACGATAGTGTACGGAATCTCAATCTGAAAGAACAGTTCAAAGGAACGCTGTATCAGAAGGGTAAGTCCGGTAGCTCCACCAGGGTACAGCCCGCCTGTCCGTACGAAAGATTTGATGTTAAATGCCATCAGGGCAGACGCAAAAACAATCACAAGAATGCGTCTGCTGTCTTTTTTTATATCAAATTCCATATAGGACCTCCTTGTAAAATAAAAGCAGAGATATTATAGCATATTTAGTTTCGGAACGGTATAAGCTTTTTATGAAATAAATGTCAGAATATATTGCAATAATATTAGAAAATGATATACAATTATAGGAGAATGTTTTTTCATAAGTTTACGTGTATCAGGGCATACTTTTTCATATCAAGGAAGAAATAAGTATGAAAAGAGGAAGCTTATGAAGATAGCATTTTATTCTACAAAACCATATGACAGAATATATTTTGAACCAAAGAGCCAGGAATATGATATGCAGCTGCATTTTTATGAAACCGGCTGTAATGAGGAAACGATTCCCCTTGCCAAAGGACATGATGCCATTTGCATTTTTGTCAATGATCATCTGAATGAAAATATGATCCGGCAGCTGAAGGAAATGGGAATCAAAGCAATACTCCTGCGGTGTGCGGGCTATAATAATGTGGATGTGCAGGCAGCGCATGCCTGTGAAATCCCGGTACTGAGAGTGCCAAGCTATTCCCCGGAGGCAGTGGCAGAGTTTGCAGCAGCATTGCTTCTGACAGTGAATCGGTATACACATAGAGCTTATACACGAACAAGAGATTTTAACATGAATATCAATGGCTTTATGGGGATGGATCTGTATGATAAAACAGCAGGAGTGATAGGAACTGGCAGAATAGGACAGGCTATGATCAGGATTCTAAAAGGGTTTGGCATGCATATAACAGCCTATGATCCGTATCCGGTCAAGGGTCTGGATGTGGAATATGATACGCTGGAGAATGTATTTGCCCGGTCGGATGTGTTGACGCTGCATTGTCCGTTGACATCCGAGACGAAGCATATTGTACAGGCTAAGACCATAGAAATGATGAAAGATGGTGTATATCTGGTCAATACCTCAAGAGGTGATCTTATCCGTACACAGGATCTGATTGATGGACTGCTTGCCAAGAAGTTCGGTGGAGTCGGGCTGGATGTATATGATGAAGAGGGTGGGGTTTTCTATGAAGACTGTTCTAATGACATTATGGAAGATTCCAATCTTGCAAGACTGACAACATTTCCTAATGTACTGGTGACTTCCCATATGGGATTTTTTACAAGAGAGGCAGTAGAAGCTATTGCAGATGTTACACTAAGAAATGCGGATGCAGTCCGAAAACAGGAAAAACTGGATAACGCAGTATAAAATCCATAGGAAAGGCATGGAGTTAGTATGATTTTGGGGAGAAGAGAGGGTAATATCATTAAGGCGCAGTATGTAAGACAGCAGGAAGGGGCAATCAGTGTGCGCCCTGCATATAGAGAAGAGTGGGATGATGCCATGGCACTTGCGTGGCGGACCTTTATGCGTTTTGAAGCACAGGATTATACACAGGAAGGAATCAAAAGTTTTCAGGATTTCATTACGGATTCTGTTCTGCACAGAATGTTTCTGATGGGTTCTTACCAGTTGTTTGTCGCATGTGAAAATAACAGAGTGGTCGGGATGATTAGTCTGAGGAACGAAACGCATATTTCCTTGTTATTCGTAGAGGCGGCCTGCCATAGACGTGGAATTGGCAGGGCGCTGATAGAATATCTCAGCGATTATGTGAAAAAAGAAGAAGGCTATAGAAGGCTAACAGTCAATGCTGCACCTTACGCAGTGGGCTTTTATCATAAGCTGGGCTTTTACGATACACAACAGGAACAGGCAAATGATGGAATCCGCTACACACCGATGGAGAAAATGTTGTAGCTGCGGCAGAAGAAGGGGGCAAAAGAAGTGGCAATTGAATATATTACAAGTAAAAATTTATTTTATCTGATATGCGATACATTGAAATTAATGGACGAAGCTCTGATCAAACATGGAACCAGAGTCAGTTACCTTATGGCGAAAATGTTAGAATGCAAGGGCGGATATGAGAAGTTTGAGATTGCGGATTTTATGTTGCTGGGCGTTTTGCATGATATAGGTGCATATAAGACGGATGATGTGCGCAAACAGCTTACATATGAAGCAAAGAATCCAGTGCCCCATTCCATATATGGATATTTTTTCCTGAAATATCTCTCTCCATTGGAAGAGCAGTCCAAGATGATCCTGTATCATCATATGGATACGGATAAGCTCCAGGATGTGGATTATCAATATAAACCGGAAACGGAAATCTTAAAAGTGGCAGAGATCATGGATATCTGGCATACAGCATTTGGGGAAAAGTTCGATTATCATATGATTGAGCGTTACATTGGTACGAAATTTGATAAAAGAGCCTGTGAATTGCTCTATCAGGCGGTAGAACAGTATGATATTTTTAACAAATTGACAGATGGTTCCTATTATAATGAATTTGAAGAAAGTGTAGAGTATGTTCTTTTGTCTGATGAAGAAAAAGAGAAATACCTGCGAATGCTGATGTATACCACTGGTCTTAAAAAGGAAAGCATGGTAGCAGACACCATAGAGACTATCTATGTCTGCAAGGAAATCGGCAGAAAAATGCAGCTCAGCGAGCTTGACAGTGCGGAGATCTATTATGCTTCTCTGGTACATGATATTGGTATGCTGGCAATTCCGGCAGATATTATTGATGCACCAAGAAAGCTGGAGGATGAGGAGAAGAATCTGATACACACGCACGTAGAACTGATGCATAAGACAATAGAAGGTAAATTCTCACAAAATATTGTAGATATTGCAGTTGCACATCATGAACGATTTGATGGCAGCGGATATCCCAAGGGGCTTAAAAGTAATGGAATGAATACGAGGCAGGCAATTCTGCAGACAGCAGAGACAGTTGTAAGTATGATAAATGATAAGCCTTACCGAAAAGCTTACAATAAAGAAGATATTATGGAAGAGTTGAATAATGGCATTGTATCCGGTAAATATGATGGCGTGGTAGCAGATACATTTCTTAGATATTATGATGAGATTGTTGAGAAAGCTTTCCAGAAAGCACAGATGACACTTACTACACATCAGCGTTTATTACACAATTATGAGCAGGTTTATAAGAATTTTACAAAATGATTTTGTGCAATGTGTTGAAAACACAAATAAAACATAGTATGATACTCTGAGAGAGAACCCTGAGAGGAGAAATACGATATGTTTAAACTTGACAGCCCATTTATGAATTTTCTGAACAAGCTCTGTGATATTATGATACTCAATATTCTGGTGCTTGTTTTCAGTCTGCCTATATTTACGATTGGTGCAGCAGTAACAGCAGGATATTATATGAGTTTCAAAATGGTAAAGAATGAAGAAAGCTACATTGTCAAAGGCTTTTGGAAGGCTTTCAAAGAGAACTTCAAGCAGTCAACGGCACTGTGGCTGATTATCCTGGCAGTATGTGGTGTACTGTTTGCAGATTACCGCATTGTTCTGTATTCTGGTCTTTCCTTTGACCGCTGGCTCAGACTGGGACTTTTGACAGTTACACTGATCATTGCATTGGGAGTATCCTTTGTATTTGCATTGCAGGCACGTTTCACAAACACTGTGAAGCATACCTTCAAGAATGCATTTCTGATGGCACTTTCCCATCTGCCCAGTGCTATTTTGTTCGTAGTATCCTATGCAGTACCTGTTGTTCTGTTATATTTCATTCCACAGATATTTCCTGTGATTGTATTACTGGCAATAGGACTTCTTATCTACCTGAAATCCTTCCTTTTCCTGAAAATCTTCAAGAAATATGAGGATGCGCTGGATACGAAGGAGGATGAAGAGTCTGACAATGAATCGGAAGATCTGGGTATCTTTGCAGGCAGTGAAAGTATAGAGCAGATGTCAGAAAATAAAGACTCAAAAGACGGAAATGAGACAAAATAGGTTTTCATAATTCGTCAATCTGTACATGAATATGGAGACAAGTTGAGCAAGTTGCTTACTTATAAGTGGAAATGACTTATAAGTAAGCACTTTTTACATAATGTCCAAAAAATCTTTGTGGAATTATGGCATAGCAATTTTGCGCATAATATTCTATACTAAGTACAGTTAATCAATTAAGACAATTTTTTTCGGGAGGAAAAAGAAATGGCAAGTTTATCTTTAAAGAATGTCTGCAAAGTATATCCTAACGGATTCGAAGCAGTAAAGAACTTTAACCTTGAAATCGCTGATAAAGAGTTCATCATTTTCGTAGGACCTTCAGGTTGTGGTAAATCTACAACACTTCGTATGATTGCTGGTCTGGAAGATATCTCTTCTGGTGAATTAAAGATTGGTGATAGAGTAGTTAACGATGTAGAGCCTAAGGACAGAGATATCGCAATGGTATTCCAGAACTACG
>CAVBMG010000072.1:0-17357 GCA_963596435.1 Agathobacter sp. | reverse complement strand
AGCACCAGCGCTTTACATAATATGGAGATAGAGATATACTATAACTATTCTGAATAGTTACATTACATAGGAACTATAATGGAGGTATTTACTTGAGAATAAAGGGGATTTTAACAGGAGTACTAATCGGGATGCTGAGTATGGTCTTGTGTGCAGGCTGTTCTTTTATGGAACCAGGCACAGATACACAGGAGAATACCCAGGCACAGGTAAATGGAATCATAACAGCCACGCCCGGTATCTATGATTCTGAAGATACGGCAATGATCGTCTGCAAGGATACGGAGAACGCAGCCATACAGTTTCAGAATCTGGCAACGGGTAAAAGATATACACTGAATTATGACGGGGCAGCCAAACTGCTGGATAAATATGACCAGCCGGTTTCCTTAGGTCAGATCGAAGAAGGCAGTATTGTAACGGTAAGGTTCTATAAGCCCAAGAAACTGCTGGCATATCTGAAGATCTCACCAGAGGGAGAAACTTATGAGAATCTCAGTAATTATGTGTTGAATACGGCAACGGGAACACTGACAATAGGTGATACATCCTATGGACTGAGCAATCATCTTCTGGTGCTTTCTGACGGACAGGAAGCAGCACTCATGGATATCAATCAGATGGATGTTCTCAACGTCTGGGGATGGCACAATCAGATCTATGCGATCAGTATAGCCAGAGGACACGGATATCTGAGACTACAGAATGATGCCTATTTTGTAGGAGGATGGATAGAAGTAGGTCAGTCCGTAATCCGTAAAATTACGGAAGATATGTTACTTGTTGTACCGGAAGGACGCTCTACAGTAATTGTAAGCCATAATGGCAGCAGTGCGACTCAGGAGATAGATTTTGTCAGAAATCAGGAGATGGCATGGGATCTTGGAGATGTTGAGATTACTGTTGTACAGAAGGGCAGAATCATCTTTACTCTGAATCCTGCAAGTGCAAAAGTCACCATAGATGGTAAGAATGTAGATACTGCATCACCGGTAGAGCTGGAATATGGTCTGCATCAGATGACAGTAACTGCGGATGGATATGATACCGTAGCACAGTATATCAAGGTCGCAGAACCTTCTGCCAGTATATCGGTAGAACTGGAGAAGAGCGAAGAGAGCACCGAACAGGAGGAGACGAAGGAACAGCCGCAGGGAGAGGAACAGTCAGAAGAGCAGTCCAATACTGCATCTACACAGTCCTCTACAGAACAGACTCAGACTTCTTCCACTCAGTCAAGCTCTACCGAACAGTCAGAGACACAATCCTCTTCATCACAGACTACAGCATCACAGACTGCTTATAAGGTGCATATTGATTCACCGGAAGGAGTGGAGGTATATCTGGATGGTAATTATATAGGAATCGCACCGGTGGATTTTGAGAAAAAAGCAGGTAACTATGTAGTCTCGTTAAGAAAGACAGGATACCAGACCAGAAGCTATACATTGCAGGTAGACAGCGAGGAAAAAGACGTTACATACTCATTTTCCGAGTTGACTAAGCTGGATTCATAAGAAATGCATGTTTTTTATGAAAAAACCCCAAAAAACCTTGATTTTTCCTTGACATAACAAGGTTTTTCGCATATAAATAGATATAGGTGTTCTGAATAGCCGGACACACATAAAAATGAGCAATCGTAAGCTTCCGACGCAGGTCGGACAGGGTATTGTTTTTAGACTACACAATAGTATAAGAGGAGGAGTTCACAATGAACAAAACAGAATTAGTAGCTGCAATGGCAGAACAGGCTGAAATGACTAAGAAGGATGCAGAGAAGGCTTTAACAGCATTCACAGAAGTTGTTGCAAAAGAATTAAAGAACGGTGGAAAGGTTCAGTTAGTTGGCTTCGGTACATTTGAAGTATCTGAGAGATCTGCAAGAGAAGGCAGAAATCCTCAGACAGGCGAGCCTATGAAGATTGATGCTTCCAAGGCACCTAAGTTCAAGGCTGGTAAGGCTTTAAAGGACGAAGTAAACAGATAATCTTTTGAAATAAAAAGTATTGAATTTGGGAAGACAACTGCTGAGGTGGTTGTCTTTTCTTATTCTCATATGTATGGAGGAAATTATGAGACTGGATAAATTTTTGAAAGTATCAAGACTGATCAAACGTCGTACCGTAGCCAACGAAGCATGCGATGCAGGACGTGTACTGATCAATGACAAACCGGCGAAGGCGTCAGCCAATGTAAAGGCGGGAGATATTCTTACAATACAGTTTGGCAACAAAGACGTGAAGGTAGAAGTACTGGATGTACAGGAGACTGTTAAGAAAGAAGAAGCAAAAGAACTGTTTCGGTATATTTAAGGTCTAATATGCCTATCCGCTACATATAGTATAGAAAACCGATATGTGAGAGGATAAGCCGTGGAAGATATTACAGTCAATACTGCAGCCGGCAGACACAGAATTACGCTGGATGGGCGCAAACAGTGCAAGGTTACGGGAGTCACGGATGTATTATCTTTTGACGAAGGTGCCGTACTTCTGGAGACCGTAGATGGTATGCTGATGATAAAGGGTGAGGGACTGCATGTCAGCAGAATTAATCTGGATAAGGGAGAAGCAGATATAGATGGTAAAGCAGATTCTTTTGTATATTCGGAGCGTACTTCGTTAGCCAAGAAGGGTGAAGGACTGCTCACGCGGCTGTTTGGCTGATTATGAGCGATACAATTATCAGAGAGTGGTATTTTGGCTGTTATGCAGTGCTGACAGGAGCGATATTTGCCTGGGTCTATGATAACCTCAGATTATGCAGACGATTGATACATCATAACCGGATTATGGTGAATCTGGAAGATCTGCTGTATTGGACATGGTGCTTTTGCGTCAGTTTCGTACTGCTCTATTACGGTAATCATGGTATGATACGGGCTTTTGCAGTAGCCGGGGCAGCCCTTGGAATGTTTCTGTATAGCATGACACTTGGCAGAATCTATGTGAAATGGGGTTACATTCTGATCTCGAAGGTATTGGCTCCATTTCGGGCATTGGGTAGATTTGTAAAAAACAGGTTGACTCATGCAGTAAATCATTCTACAATAAAAATAAGAGCCTGTATGCAGGTAATTCATAGAAAAGGGGAGAGAGCACGTGATTGTCACACAAGCAAGAAGACGAAGAAGAAAACCGGCATTTCGTCGCAGAAAAAATGAAAACAGACTTGGCATGTCCATGGCATTTCTGGCGATTATCATGATCATTGCTGTAGTTGGAATCAACAGCATCTCTCTTAGACAGAAGCAGGCGAAATATATTGCCAGAGAACAGGAATTGCAGCAGCAGATTGATGCTGAGAATGCAAGAACTGAAGAATTGAAAGAATTAGAGACCTATACCAAGACCAAGAAATATGCGGAAGAAGTTGCCAAAGACAAATTGGGACTTGTATACGATAACGAGATTATTTTTAAAGAAGAAGATTAACGCAGGCTGCATCCCGTACCATAAGCAGGTAAGGATGCAGTTTTTGTCAATAAAAAAAGATGTCCGTGTACACAATTATGACAAAAAAGTATGCATACCATGTATATACTTAATTGTACGAAAATAAGGTATATAGGGGGCGTACATAGATGTCCAGGACATTGGAAAATATAGAAGGTTATCTGTTTCCTGAATACAGTAAGAGAAAGCTGCATTGTCTTTCCAAGACATATGAAGAACTTGCCAGGATGTATCGGGATATTCCACAGGAACAGACTGTAATACAACATCGCAGTGATGTGCTTTACCGCAATCAGATCATAGAGAGCAAAATGATATTTGCCAGACATCTGGAGGAAATATCAGGAGCAGTAGAAGAGGTGGCAGATACTGTGATGCATGTCAGTGTTCCGGTGGAACATAAGCGTAAAGCACTGATACAGTATCTAAAAAAGCAGGGAATCATTGTTAAGGAAATGGTCTTTCTGGAAGGAAGTGGAGCAGGCAGGCGGTTAAGTCTGGTCGCCAGACAGGGGCTGCGCCGGGAGCTGGATGTGGACGAGTTTGCAGGGCTTATATCGGTATTTCTGGACAAAAGACTGGTTCCCTGTATGGAAAGTGCAGCAGTACTGACCAAAAGCTATGATACATTCCTTTTTGAAGATGAACCCCGGTTCACATTGATGAGTGCCATGTCAAGGGCAGTAAAAGAAGATGAGAAGGTATCAGGAGACAATTATTCAGTAGAAGAAATTGCAGAGGGCAATGTTATATTGATGATTGCAGATGGTATGGGAAGCGGCGAACAGGCATGCGAAGACAGCTGTTGTGTGATAGAATTTATGGAGAAGTTCCTGGAGGCAGGATTTCAGAAGGAGAAAGCACTGACCATGATCAATGCTGCCATAGCAGCCCAGACACAGTGCTGTAATCTGACAACGCTGGATGTATGTGAAGTGAACCTGCACAGGGGAGAAGCAGAATTCATGAAGGCAGGAGCAGCAGCCAGCTTTCGAAAGCGTGGTACACAGGTAGACGAGATTCTCTCAGAGACATTGCCCCTTGGCAGTCTTACGCAGATCACGCCAATGACACAGACGATAGGACTGATGGATTCTGATATGCTCATACTTCTCTCTGATGGCGTAGCGGACTGTTTTGAGACGGATAACGGATATAACAGGCTCAAAGAGATTATAGCAGGCTGTCATACGACCAATCCCAAGGAAATGTCAGATTATCTGCTGCGGTATGCAATCAATTGTCAGGCGGGCAGAATCCGGGATGATATGACAATCCTGACAGCAGGAGTATGGGAAAATAACATGTGAGGTACAAATGATCGACAGTATAAAAAAATATGTGCAGGAACAGAATATGTTTGCCGAAGGAGACTATGTAGTGGCAGGTGTGTCCGGTGGAGCGGACTCAATCTGCCTTCTTTGCGTGCTTCTGGAACTGCGCCTTGAGATTCCTATGACAATCCATGTAGTGCATATTAATCATAAAATCAGAGAAGAAGCAGGAGAAGATGCAGTATATGTAGAAGCTTTCTGCCGTGAAAGACAGCTGCCTTTTTCACTGGTTGAAGCAGATGTGGAACAACTGGCGGCACAAAGACATATATCCACAGAAGAAGCAGGAAGAGAAGTACGATATGAGGCTTTTCATAGAATATTGAATGAGAACAGAGCGGGCAGACGTGGCAGGATTGCCATTGCGCACAATCAAAACGATTGCTGTGAGACATTCCTGTTTCATCTTTTCCGCGGAAGCGGTTTAAAGGGACTTACGGGGATTCCTGCGATTCGCGGAGAGATTGTCAGACCATTATTACATACAAGTAGAATACAGATAGAGAGATATCTTGCGCAAAAGGGCATACAATATTGTATAGACAGAACGAATCTGGAAGATAATTATACCAGAAACAGAATCCGCCATCATATCCTGCAGACAGCCTGTGAAGAGGTCAGCGCCAATGCCACAGAACATATTCAGGAGGCGTGTGACAAAATCTCGGATGCCTATACACTGATAGAGGACATGACCAGACAGGGATGCTGTCAGTGCATTGTAAAGGATGAAAAAGGCATTCATATCCTGGCTGATTCTTATCTGGCACTGCATGAAACCATACAGGGATATGTCATGATGGAAGCGCTGGCACAGGCAGCAGGCAGCAGAAAAGACCTGGAGACAGTGCATGTGCAGCAGCTGCAGGAGCTTTTGCGCAAGCAGCCGGGTAGAAAGGTGGATCTTCCGTATTCTGTCAGAGCGATAAGGGAATATGCCGGTATTCGTCTGGAGAAAGTACAGAGCCATAATCCCACGGATGAACCTGCAGAGTATGGCAGAGTACCATACAACAGTCTGCATGCAGGAATGACAGTAACCATAGAGACACAGGAGGGATATTTTGAACTGTCCGTTCTGTGCGCACAGCAGTGTAAAACGGAAGAAATTCCCTCAAATATGTATACGAAATGGTTGGATTATGATAAAATAAAAGGTGATATTGTCATTAGAAACCGCAGGGCAGGTGATTATTTTACCCTGGATGGAGACAATCGCAGGAAAACTCTCAAGGCATATCTGATTGATGAGAAAGTGCCGGCAGAGGATAGAAAACATGTATATCTCGTGACCGAAGGGCAACATTGTCTGTGGATAGTAGGCAAACGAATCAGCAGCTGGTATAAGGTCAGTGAAGATACAAAGTATATTTTACAGATAAAGTACGTAAGGAGGAATTAACAAAATGGCTGAAAGAATCAGAGTTCTGTTATCAGAAGAAGAAGTAAACGAAAGAATTCGTCAGATAGGTGAACAGATCAGTAAGGATTATGAAGGAAGACAGGTACATCTGATCTGTGTTTTAAAGGGCGGCAGTTTCTTTATGTGTGAGCTTGCCAAGAGAATTACAGTTCCCGTATCTTTGGATTTCATGTCCGTATCCAGCTATGGCGGCGGTACAAAATCCAGCGGTGTAGTAAAGATCGTAAAGGATCTTGACGAGCCATTAGATGGAAAAGATGTTATTGTAGTAGAAGATATTGTGGATTCAGGCAGAACACTCAGTTATCTTCTGGAGCTTCTGGGCAAGAGAAATCCCAAGAGTCTGGCATTATGTACCATGCTGGATAAGCCGGAGAGACGTGTAGTGGATGTTAAGGTAGATTATACAGGATTTAATATTCCTGATGAATTTGTTGTAGGATATGGACTTGACTATGATCAGCGCTATAGAAATCTTCCTTACATCGGCGTGGTAGAGTTCGATTAACTATTCTGAATAGTTATTATGACACAAACCCATGTAAATGGTTTACGATAATCGCTGAAGAAGGAGACATAAAGTGGGAAAAAGCGCAAAAGGAATTAATATATATTTTGTCATAATTGCAATTTTATTGCTGGTCACGGTATGGGTCAGTACGATTCAGGACAGAAGTGATCAGTATACAAAGGGAGAGCTGATATCACAGCTTGAGGAAGGGCAGGTTATTGCAGTAGAGATTCAGCCCAATGCACAGGTGCCTACAGGGACACTTACTATTACACTAAAGGATAATACGATCAGAACATTACATGTATCTGACGTTGTAGAGATGGAAGATCTGCTTGCACAGTATAACATTGACCCCATGGTGGAAGATGTGCCTCAGGAGAACTGGTTTCTTACCTATATGCTGCCGATACTTCTTGTAGTAATCTTCTGTGTATTCCTGTTCGTGATGTTCAATGCACAGAATGCCAATAACAGTGGTGGCGGTAAGATGATGAATTTTGGCAAGAGCCGTGCCAGACTTTCTACCGGCGGAGATATCACGTTGAAAGATGTTGCAGGTCTGGAAGAAGAGAAAGAGGATCTGGAAGAAATCGTTGATTTCCTCAAGGACCCCGGTAAATATACCAAAGTAGGAGCAAGAATCCCTAAGGGTGTGCTTCTGGAAGGTGCTCCTGGTACTGGTAAGACATTACTAGCCAAGGCAATCGCTGGAGAAGCCAAGGTGCCGTTTTTCTCCATATCAGGTTCTGACTTTGTAGAAATGTTCGTAGGTGTCGGCGCATCAAGAGTACGTGATCTGTTTGCAGATGCCAAGAAGAACTCACCATGTATTGTATTCATAGATGAGATCGATGCTGTTGCCAGACGCCGTGGAACCGGTATGGGCGGTGGACATGATGAAAGAGAACAGACACTGAACCAGCTGCTTGTTGAGATGGATGGTTTCGGTACGAATGAAGGCATTATCGTCATGGCAGCAACCAACCGTGTAGATATTCTTGACCCGGCTATTTTACGACCCGGTCGTTTTGACCGCAAGATCACGGTATCACCGCCAGATGTAAAGGGCAGAGAAGAGATCTTAAATGTACATGCCAAGAATAAACCATTATCTGATGATGTGGATTTAAAACAGATTGCACAGACTACAGCCGGCTTTACCGGTGCAGACCTGGAGAATCTTTTGAATGAATCAGCAATTCATGCTGCAAAAGAGAACCGTGCTTTTATTGTACAGGATGATATTAAGAAGTCCTTTATTAAAGTGGGGATCGGTGCTGAGAAGAAGAGCCGTATCATTTCAGACAAAGAGAAGAAGATCACAGCTTATCATGAGGCTGGTCATGCAATTCTGTTCCATGTATTGCCGGATGTAGGGCCTGTATATACAGTGTCTATTATCCCAACAGGTCTTGGGGCAGCAGGTTATACAATGCCGCTTCCTGAGAGAGATGCAATGTTCAATACCAAGGGTAAGATGCTGCAGGATATTATGGTATCTCTTGGTGGACGCATTGCAGAAGAAATCATATTTGATGACATTACAACAGGTGCTTCCAGTGATATTAAGAAAGCGACCAAGGAAGCCAGAAGCATGGTAACACGCTATGGTTTCTCAGAGAATATCGGTGTGATCAATTATGACGAAGAGGATAACGAGGTATTCATAGGAAGAGATCTGGCGCATACAAGAAGCCATTCTGAGACTGTTGCCGGTGAGATTGATGTAGAAGTAAAGCGCATTATAGACGAATGCTATGCGAAAGCAAAAGACATTATTCTACAGCATGAAGATGTACTTCATTCCTGCGCTAAGCTTTTACTGGAAAAAGAAAAAATCAACAGACAGGAATTTGAAGCTTTATTTGATAAACAGAATCCGACTCCTGTGGAAGCATAAAGGCAGGTATAGAAGAACGTTCATAATGTATGCTGAAGTGTCTATTTTCTAATGATTTAGTAAAAATACACAAAAAAGCATACAACAAATTGTAAAATTTGTAGAATATCCGTATGGACGAAAAAGGGGGTTATCCGTATAATAATACTTGTAACCCCCCCAATATATTATATAGTTTTTTGCTATACCCCATAAGAAAGAAATACCTTCTCTAAAAGAGACAGCCTGTAATGACTGTCTTTTTTTCTGCCCTTTTGCAGATATACTAACAAAAATAGTAACACTAACAAAAAACATGTAATGGAAATCTTGTGATAAAAATGTTACAATAAACCACAAGTATGAAAAGGAAAGGCAGGAAGTATGAAATATGTTCCGAACGTTAGTATATGATAAATCAGATGAATCCCTGCGGGCGCTCATGGCATGTGAACTGGGATACAGTGAGGATCTGAACAATCTGGAATCAGATGAGATTGAGAACCTGTTCGGTGCAGAGAAGCGACAGGGGTTATGGATATGTACATATGATAATGCCATTATTAATTTCTATGGGCTGGATAAAGAGACTTGTACAGAGCTGATACGTAAGGCATTTGCAGAAGGATGTCTGGATCTGACTGCATATGAAGACTGTGAATGGTTGTATCCGGAAGAGGATGAATAGGCATGCATAGACATAGCAAAAGGATTGCACTTTCAAATAAATGAAAGCTGCAATCCTTTTGCATTTTCTGTATGATTACTGAACGTTTGCGTTTTCCATGAGATAATCAGTTACAACTTCTTTGATATGAGCCTGAGCCATATAAGCAGTACCATAGGTTGTCTTCATGTTATTTACGTAGTCTTCACCGTTTGTCTCTGTCAGATCAGCAAGATAAGCATCCATGTCGATGGAAAGACCGGCTTTTTCATAAATTGCCTGATATACCATAGCAGTCTTTACTGTATCTTTTGCACGTCTGGTCAGATCACGTTCGTATTCAATCTCGTTGTTAATGCCATCTTTGGAATCCCATACATTCTCATAGGTATCTATGCCATACTGAGAGAACATCTGATTGTAATAGGATAAAGTATATTCATCATCATACTTTAACAGTCCCTTTACATTTTTAAGGTAAGCCTTGGGATAAGAGTTTACAGTGGAATTCTCATCAACATAGTCGGTCAGATAATCTTGCAGATGCTGTTTGTAGTATTTGTCCTCTACGATCTGACGATATTCTTCCGCAGTAGAAGCCTGATCGGAGAGATGAGCCTGTACGAATTCATCTGTCAGCTCCGGTGTTACATAGATACCGTTAATGGTAACTGCAAAAGAAGCATCTTTACCTGCAAGTTCAGTGTTTGAGGAATAATCCTCAGGGAAAGTAACTTCAACAGTAACCTCTTCGCCGGGCTTATGGCCGATCAGCTGTGTTTCAAAATCATCAATAAAGGTATTGGAACCGATTGTCAGATCATAACCTGTAGCACTTCCGCCTTCAAATTCCTCACCATCGATCGTACCAACATAATCAATATTTACCTTGTCACCATCGGCAACTTCCAGAGAAGCGTCATCACTGACTTCCTGATTGGCGCTTAATGTAGAATTGATATCAGAATCAACTTCTTCATCTGTAGCCTGTACTTCACTCATTGGAACGACCAGATTCTCATAATCTGCCAGAGTAATGGCTTTGCTCATATCAATATCGGCAATGGTTCCATCTTCGTTCAGACCGGCGCTGAAATCGGAACTGGAGGTTGTACGTGTAGCAACTTTATAGATCTGCAGACCAGCGGCTGCAAAAATGGCAGCAATGATAACAACTGCAATAACAATACCAACAATTTTACCAATTAATTTATGACGCTTGGCCTTGGAGACTTCTTTCTGGCGTTCCTGTCTTTTCGCCTTACTTTTACTGAGTTCTTCTGTTTGTTTCTTTGACATTTCTATAACCTAACCTTTCCGGGTCTGGTAAGCGGACATGGCCGCATAACGCCCCACCTCAATAAAGTAACATAAAAACACAAAAAATGAAATACTAAGATAGCGTTATACGTGAAAATTCACAAATATTTCCAAAAATACATTTTATATATGTCCTTAATGGGTGTATAATAAAAATATAGATGTTTAGGAAAGTAGGTGAAGATATGGAAGTACAGAACATTCCAATACCTGCTCCTGCAGCCATTAAAGTCACCAAGGAAGGAAAACAGGGGGTATTCGAGACTAAAATTATCCAGACAACGGACAACAAATATATATATTGTCTGCCGGTCAGACGTAATAATAAAGTTGTAAATTTCAGTGGCACAGGATTGGCCAAAGAGATAAAGGTATATATCAAACCGGGAGAAGTTTATGTCTGGAGAAATATTTCAATTACCAGATTTGTAGAGGATGGCAGAAGTTATCTGAAGATCATTACCAGAACACCGGGAATGCAGTCTATGTTCTGGCAGGATCGTATAAAAGAAGAGGAAGAACAGAAAAAGGCAGAATAGGACTAATACATGAAAAAAGCAATTATGACAGTAACCATAGCGGCTGCCTTGCTTGGTTCCTGCAAAGCACAGCTTCCGCAGAAATTGCAGGAGCAGATTGATGCAAAACAGGAAGAATACAGCCGTAAAGCATCTGAAGAAATGAAGGATGCCTTTTCCTCTCAATTGCAGGAATTTATAAAAAGCAGCGATCTGAGTGATAGTCTTGGTATTTCATCAGAAGAGCAGGACAAAATACAGCAATCATTGAAAGACTATGTAGACCGGTATGAACTGAGTGAAGAGGAACTCGACAATGCACAGAAGGCTCTGACAGATCTGCTCGATCAGGCAGGAGAGCTTGATAAGCAGACTATCGAGGAAAGACTGAATCAGATTTTGCAGGAATAAAAGGGCAGCATTTGTAAGAAAAATACAAATGCTGCCCTTTTGCTATACCATTCTGATAATTTCCAGCTCCGGATACTGACGAAGATCCAGAAATACATTTTTAAAGAATATTGTAGGTCTTGAAAGCGAATCTTCATGAATCTCCGTAATTCGCCCTTCTATCTTATTATTCAGGACAACATAGCGATCCACATACATGTTGGCAATTCTGGTCAGGATTTTCTTCACGTTATAAGCCCCATACTTCTGGAATCCCTGTTCCTCGAAGCTCCGAATTGCCTGAAAAGGTGTGAGAGCCAGACGCTGCGCACGCGGATGCGTCATGGCTTCATAAGTGTCTGCTATAGCTGCCAGCATTGCATAAGGATCAATTCGGTCAGCCTTTAATCTGGCAGGATAGCCTGTTCCGTCGCATCGTTCATGGTGCATGATCATAACGTTGATGACACGTGGTGGAACCTTTTTATTCTTGATCAGATCATAACCCAGGTGGATATGATGCTGCATCTGCTGATATTCCTCAGGACTAAGCTTATCAGGCTTCCATAGCAGTGCACTGTCAATCTTGGTCTTACCTATATCAAAGAGTAATCCGCAGAGGGTGATTGTATCAAGATCCTGTTTTGGGAAACCGCACCACTGTGCGAAGACATAACAGAGAAGACCACAGTTGAAACAATGATTATATGTAATTTCATTTTCGTTTGGCATCATATTATAGAGATAATCGAGAAGCTGTTCCCCGTTCATAACAGAACACATGATATCATCCCGCAGGACCAACAGCTTGTCTGTGTTCAGATTCAGACCGGTATCCAATGTACGCAGTATCTTTCCAAAATGAAGCAGACACTGATTATAGATACCGCTAAATTCTTGAAAATGATTACTGGAATGAAGATGTTTATAATGAGTCATGCCTATCTCATCAGGCTCTGCAAGAGTCAACTCATCAATATACTCTTCTATCAGCATTTTGATCTTGTCGGCAGTTAATTCTGTGTTGGATTTCAATAACAGTTCTTTTCTTTCATTATAGACATCATCATACAATACCATTCCTGGTTTTACAGAATGAACGGATAACTTGTACATGTCTCGCACCCCTCTCAATTGCTAAAATTTTCTAAATATTATGCAAAATTCATACAATATACGTATTCGTATTACTAGTATACCATATGAAACCGGAAATAAACAGAAAAATGTGGAAATAATTTAAAATCTTTTTGTTTACATTTATCTGACAAATTCTAACAAAAAGATTGCATTCAAAAATTCTCTATGTTAGTATTGAAAAGTAAAGTTAGTATTAGAATTTGAAAGAGCGGCATCTATGGAAAGCTATTTGAAATACACCTTGGGACTGCATGTTTCGATACGAACGTGGAATGACAGCAATACTTTACCTGATGAGCTTAAAAGGGAGAAGGAATATTCTCTTTTGGAGATATGTGGTATTACGTGTCTTGTAATCACTGTCAGGGAGGTAGATTTTCAATTATCTGTCTTTGAACGGGAGTGCGATAAATTGCGCAAATACTGCAAATATCCTTTCGTCTTATGCTTTGACAGAATCACGTCATATCAACGGAAATGTCTGATAGAAAGTGGACGATCTTTTGTTGTTCCCAATAATCAGCTCTATATGCCGTTTCTGGGAATTGCACTGCAGGAACATTTTAAGGCACAACCCATTGCGGGAATGCAGCTGACGGCTATGGCGCAGTACATTCTTCTATTTTTTTTATACGAAAAAACAAATGCACATTACTCAAAAATGCAGATTTCACAAAGTCTTGGGATATCGTTGATGAATGTAAGCCGTGGCGTGCAGGAACTGGAAGAGCTGGGGCTTGTTGAGACGAGAAAAAAAGGCAGAAGTTCTATGGTCTGCACCAATTATGACACCAGGACACTTTATGATAAAGCTTCTCCATATCTGAGAGACCCTGTGCAGAAGAGGCTCTATGTGAAGACAGAGAGCTGGCTGGATGCACTTCCACGGGCTGGAGAGGAAGCTGCTGTTCTGTTGGGAGCATCGTATAGTAAGAAGAATTGCCCGGTAAGGGCGATTGAGAAGCGCATTTTTCTGGAACAGTCAGATCAGATTACTGTGGTAGATCCTGCCTGGGACACCAGGACAGAATACCTGGAATTGGAAGTATGGCGGTATGATCCAATGAAATTTGCGCATGATTCTATTGTGGATTCATTTTCATTAGCTTTATCCTTCAAGGGAGAGTTGGATGAGGCTGTGAAATTGAATATAAATAAGCTTTTAATGTAGCGAATGCTACGGCACCTTGAAAAGTGTATAGTAATGTAAGCGTAATTGTAAAAAATGGATAATACCAAGGGGCATTTTTGTGCATTTTTCTGAAAATGACATAATATATTAAAATAATGTCAAATTTGTTTGAAAAATATGAAAAAATGCGCTATTATTATCTCAACATTTAAGAAAAGTCTGTAAGGATAACAGATTATGTAAACCTATTACTGGATGTGTAAGGCTGAATACAGGTTACATAATAAATTGAAAAGGATTGAAAGGGGAAAAATTATGTTAGTAGCGAAGAAAGAGGCAGTAAAGATTGATGTTGCAAATAAGAAGCCACTTATTAGAAAGAACCAGTCCACGGGAGAAATGGTTGCCGGCTTTTTAGATCCGGAATCAGGAGTTTTCGAAGTAGCAATGGAGATTACTGATGAAAGAGACATTGATGAATTTCTTGACCGCTATGATTTATCGGTGGTAATGATTTCCAAAATGTAATTGTAACTCGATATTGGGAGTATCGAAGTTGTAATGAAATGATTTCAGGTGCAATTAAAAGCTTATAGGAAAACGGAGGCAGATGGGACTGCTTCCGTTTTTTTACTTGCAAATAATTTCAAAATGTGTAACTATATAGCTGTGCATGGTATCAGACCATGCACAGAACCTTGACAAGAGCATATAGTAATATAAGATTTCCAGACACATGTTATCTCATCTAGCGCCATGCACCTGTTGGATACAGGTTGACGAGGAAAAGGGTTATCGAAAATTCGGCGGACGCCCTTTCGTACCGCTTCCAGTGCGAGATGTACCGGCAAATATGCAGGTGACTGCAAAACAAATACGGTATAAGGAAGCTTTGAATAACTGTAAAATATGAAGTTTATAAATTTAAAAATATAGAAAGGTGAGAATAACAATGTGTGGAATTATTGGATATATAGGACATAGAAATGTACAGGAAGTATTATTAAAGGGACTTGAGACTTTGGAGTACAGAGGATATGATAGCGCCGGAATTGCATTGCTTGGTGAGAGTGGACACATTCAGGTAAGAAAAAAGGCAGGAAGAGTGCAGGAGCTGATGCAGCTTTGCGAATCTTTGTCAGCTGACGAAGCAAGATGTGGAATCGGTCATACCCGTTGGGCTACCCATGGTGGTGTAACAGATATCAATGCACATCCCCATGCCTATGGACGGGTGACACTGGTACATAACGGGATTATAGAGAACTATCAGGAACTGGCAGCAAAGTACGGATTTGGTGATAAGCTTTCCTCCCAGACAGACACAGAAGTGGTAGCTGCGCTTCTGGATCACTATTATGAGGGTGACCCAAGTGTGGCTGTTTTCCAGACTGTGAGAGAACTGAAAGGAACCTTCGCACTGGCTGTTCTTTTTGAGGATATTCCTGATACAATTTATGCAATTCGTAATGTAAGCCCGATTATTGCAGGCGTGGGCAAGGATGCAGGAGAGTCTTTTCTTGCTTCTGATGTAACCGCACTCACCAATTATGTGGAGCAGTATTTTGTGCTGCCTGAATATACACTGGCTGCGTTATCAGAAGATGGAATTACTCTTACAAATGATAAGGGAGAGATTATTGAACCTAAGATGCTTCGTGCAGATTGGAAGATTGGCTCTACAGGCAAGTGCGGCTATGACTACTATATGGAGAAAGAGATCATGGAGCAGCCAAGAGTGATGACTGAGACACTGCTTAGCAGACTTAAGGGAGGACTGCCCGATTTTACAATAGATCAGATCCCGGATAGCCTATGGACACAGTATGATAAGATTACCATTATCGGATGTGGAACCGCCATGCATGCAGGTCTGGTGGCAAAAGGAATGCTTCAGGGTATATTAGGGATTCCAACAACGGTAGAGATTGCGTCTGAGTTTATTTATGAGCATCCGGTAGTAGATGATAAGACACTGGTGATTGCAATTTCCCAGTCAGGAGAGACTATAGATACGCTGGAAGCCCTGCGTTATGCCAGACGAAAAGGAGCAGGTAATGTATCTATCGTGAATGTAAAAGGCTCTACGATTGCAAGAGAAAGCCAGTATGTCTTTTACACCAATGCAGGTCCTGAGATTGCGGTGGCAAGCACCAAGGCATATACAACACAGTTAATGGCACTTTATCTGATCGCATGCAGAATTGGTTATGTAAGAGGCAATTATAGGAAACAGCAGGCAAAAGACTTCATTCAGGATATGAAGCAGCTTCCTTCTTATATTGAGAAGATTCTGGAGAACAGAGAACAGATTCATGAACTTGCAGGCATGCTGCAACATGCAGAGGATGTATTCATGATAGGCAGAGGTCTTGACTATACAGCACTTCTGGAAGGCTCACTCAAATTAAAGGAGATATCCTATATTCATTCTGAGGCTTATGCTTCAGGAGAGCTGAAGCATGGAACGATAGCGCTTGTTACACCACAGACTCCTGTTGTGGCACTTGTTACACAAAAAGAAGTGATATCCAAGGAGCTGTCCAATGCAACAGAGGTAAAAGCCAGAGGAGCAAAGGTCATTATGCTCACAAGAGAGGATGTTGAACTGGAGAACAGAGAGCAGTGGGATGCTGTATATGAACTGCCGGCTCTTCGCGATGAGTTAATGGTATTCCCGGCAGTGGTCGTACTGCAGCTTATGGCATTCTATGTATCACGGGATAAAGGACTGGACGTAGATAAGCCACGTAACCTTGCCAAAGTAGTTACGGTAGAATAAAAAAACTCACGAACAGAATTCGTGAGTTAAGATTCAGAGAAGATGAGCATGTGTATGGAAATCTTAAAATTATGCTCTCCACAATTTAATAGTATCAATGAGCTTGCGCTTTTCATCATCACTGAACTGGGAAACAAGCTCCATAATTTCATTATCCAGGGCGGTCTGCGTATAGCTCTCGTCCATACATCCTACCAGAGAATCAAGAGTGGTATGGGTAAGTTTTGCAAAAAATACCAGCATTCGCAATGACATGGCAGTTCTGCCATTTTCTACATTGCAGATATAACCGGGGGTTGCATCCAATGCCTTTGCAACTTGTTCCTGCGTCAGATTGTTATCAATTCTTAATTGACGGATCTTGGATGCAAGATCTGTATCTGTATTGGATTTCATGGTAATACTCCTTTTGTAATACAATATATTTTATCTGTTTTAAAACAACACAAAATCCGGCATAACCGGATTCTGTAAGTACGGAGACGGAGGGATTCGAACCCTCGTGCCCCGAAGGGCTAACGCATTTCGAGTGCGCCCCGTTATGACCGCTTCGATACGTCTCCATTATATAAGATGAACCAAATTAATATTGGTATTCTTCGTGCAATTCTGAAACAAGGTGTGCCTCAGAATTGTGCTTGTGTGTGGATTTTTGCTACATAAAGTAACAAGTAATGAAACATTACGAGATTTAATTATAATGAATCGTGCCTAAGTAGTCAAGATGTGATACAATATATTTTAGGTGCGAGCTGAGAAATCAGCATAGCTGATTTCCTCTAGCGAGCGGAGGAAACTCT
>CAVBMG010000071.1:0-18459 GCA_963596435.1 Agathobacter sp. | reverse complement strand
GCATACAGACCTTGGAGAGGGTCTATAAACACTACTACTTTATAATACGAGGAATGAATCATGATATTTGAGAGTCATGCACATTATGATGATGAAGCATTTGATGAAGATAGAGAACAGTTATTATCTTCCATGCAGGATCATGGAATAGAATATATAGTTAATGTGGGAGCGAGTCTTAAAAGTACTGAAACAACAGTAGCTTTGACTAGGCAATATCCTTTTATCTATGGAGCAGCGGGAGTCCATCCCAGTGAGACAGCAGAATTAAATGAGGAGAATTTCAAATGGCTGACCGCACAATGCACAGAGCCTAAGGTAGTTGCAGTGGGAGAGATCGGACTGGATTATTACTGGGAGGAACCGGATCATGAGATACAGAAGAAATGGTTCATCCGACAGCTGGAATTGGCAAGAAACTGTCATAAACCTGTTATTATTCATTCCAGAGATGCAGCCAAAGACACCTATGACATTATGACTGCGCAGAAAGCACAGGAGATTGGTGGTGTGATCCATTGCTATTCTTATAGTGCAGAGATGGCACTTGATTATGTGAAAATGGGCTTTTATATTGGAATTGGCGGTGTTGTTACTTTTAAAAACGGCAAAAAGATGAAAGAAGTAGCACAAGCTGTTCCCATTGACAGGATTCTACTGGAGACGGACAGCCCTTATCTGGCGCCGGAGCCCAATCGTGGGAAAAGGAATTCTTCTCTTAATATTCCCTATATTGCAGCACAGATCGCGCAGATCAAGGGAATGGAGTATGAAGAGGTAGTAAATATTACCAATCAGAATGCCAGACGATTATTCCATATAAATGAAGGATAAGAAAGGACAGAATATATGGCTACACTTGGAAATCCAACCAATACCATAGAGGTACTTCAAAAATATAATTTTAATTTTCAAAAGAAATTTGGACAGAACTTCCTGATTGATTCCAACATACTGGAACATATCGTGGATGCAGCTGATGTCACAGAGGATGATTGTGTCCTGGAGATTGGACCAGGTATCGGAACCATGACGCAGTATCTGTGTGAAAGAGCAAGAGAAGTAGTAGCAGTAGAGATTGATAAGAACCTGATACCGATTCTTGCAGACACGCTTTCTTCCTATCAGAATGTTACTGTGATCAATGAGGATATTTTGAAGGTAGATATCAACAAAATCGCACAGGAAAAGAATCAGGGAAGACCGATCAAGGTTGTTGCGAACTTACCTTATTATATTACAACACCGATTATTATGGGGCTTTTTGAAAGTCATGTACCATTAGACAGTATTACGATTATGGTACAGAAGGAAGTAGCTGATCGTATGCAGGTAGGACCGGGAACCAAAGATTATGGTGCTTTGTCACTTGCCGTTCAATATTATGCAAAGCCGGAGATTATGCTGACAGTACCTGCTTCATGCTTCATGCCAAGACCTAATGTAGACAGTGCAGTAATTCGACTTACCAGATACCAGGAACCACCTGTGTGTGCACAGAATGAGAAGTTTATGTTTGATATTATCAGGGCATCTTTTAATCAGAGACGTAAGACTCTGGTAAATGGATTGTCCAATGCACCGGGATTAAGGGTGTCAAAGGAGCAGGTTGTTGGGGCTTTGGAAGAGATGGAATTGTCTGCTACAATACGTGGCGAAGCGCTTACGCTGGAACAATTTGCCGATCTTTCAGATATTCTTGGAAAAACGCGATAATTATCGTAAACTCTATATGTAGTAGCGTTGACATAAGAAAATCGTTATGCTAAACTTTATATATTGAAGTTGTCTGTCAACAAGATATATTTTTCAAATTGTCAGATAATAGTAGGCTGAAATTGAGATAATATCAGCGTCTTTTTATGGGTAGAGCGAAAGTGCCAAAAGGGGAAATGGCTTATAGAGGTGATTTTACTTGGATAAATATGAATATAAACTTCGTTCGGATGAAATAGTAAAGCTGATTGAAGAAGAAAAATATGTGGAAGCCGCTAATATAGCGGATATGATAGACTGGCGAAGAGTAAAGAGCATTACGATGTTGTTGAAAGTATCAGCTCTTTACAGAGTCAACAGACGAAATGAGGACAGTAAGGCAGTATTACAGATTGCATACGAACGTTATCCTGCGAACCGGGCGGTTTTGTACTCTTTGTGTGAAGTGTCGGTCGAGCTGGATGATGTAGTTGCAGCGATAGAATATTATAAGGAATTTGTGAAACTGGCACCACGGGATAATGGTGTCTTTACGTTGCGTTATCGTATTCTGGAAGCACAGGAAGCAAGTCTGGAAGAAAGAATAGAGCTTCTGGAAGAATTGAAGAAGAGAGATTATCAGGAAGAGTGGGCATATGAGCTGGCATATCTTTATCACAGGGTCGGACTGGCTACAAAATGTGTAGAAGAGTGTGATGATCTGATTCTGTGGTTCGGGGATGGTCCATATGTAATGAAGGCAATGGAGCTTAAAATGCTTCACGCACCTTTAACGCCAATTCAGCAGAAGAAATATGATATGGCAAAGACCAGACAGTCACAGGAAGACTACGTAGCAGAAGATACTTATTCTGAAGAGAATTACAGTGAAGAAGAATCATATCCAGAAGATGGCTATGGGGCAGAGGATGCCTATCCCGAAGAGAATTACAGTGGGGAAGAGTCATATCCGGAAGACGGCTATGGGGCAGAGGATGCCTATCCTGAAGAGAATTACAGTGAAGAAGAATCATATGCGGAAGATGGTTATGGAGCAGAAGATGCCTACCCCGAAGAGAACTATAATGAGGAACCATATCCAGAAGATGATTATCGTACAGAGGAGATCTACACAGAGGATACGTATCTGGCAGATAATGCAGATGTGGATAATATAGACAATTATGCAGTAGAAGAGAATCAGTCCGTAAGCAGCGCTTATCGTGATACAGGTTCTATTGATATGAGTCAATATAATACAATTAATCTGCAGAAGGTTGTTGCAGAGAGTATGAAAGAACTTTTTGCAGATGATGAAGATATTTTCGCAGAAGAAAGAGCGGATCTTGTGCAGCCTGAGGACATCCATCAGGAGAACGTGACAGAGACAGAGGCAAGTAATCCATCTGTGGAAGATAATACAGAAGATAATTCGTTGATACAGGAAGACCATGAGGAGCAGCCACAATCAGAGCCGGAAACAACTGAGAAAGAGCAGCCGGTTTCTGTACATACAAGTCGTGTTGCACAAATGGTGACAGGTGTGTCAGAAATAGCACCGGAACCTCATACAGGAGCTATCAGCAAAGTATTTGTACCCGGTGAGGATGCCCGAGTGATCAGGCAGGATACAGATATGGACATGCTTCGGGATATTACAGAGGAATCTGTACAGGAAGAACATGACCGTCTGGAAGAAAATGGCGAGAATGTATTTGACGAACAGCCTACTTTACAGGAAGAGATTGCTTCTATTCCTGTTCCTGAAGAAGAAGTTGCAGATGCAGTCCAGGAAGAAGAGCAGGATACGCAGGAAGAAGTATTCCATCCTATGACCGGACAGATGAATCTGGACGAAGTGCTGGGTGAATGGGAGAGAATGAAGCAGGAGAATGCTGCCAGGCACAAGGAAGAAGTACGTAAGCTGGTATTACAGCAGACTGGTAAGATATTCGAGAACTTCGATAATTCTATTAAGAATGGAATATTTGGAGAATTAGAGAAGGAAGAGGAAGATGATGGCGAAGTAGAAGAACTGACTGAGATTGAAGATACGCCAGATATGATGGAGACAGAGCTTCAGGAAGAAATCACAGAGTCCCAGGCATGGATGGATGAAGAAAACGAGACAGAATCTGTAGAATTATCCGATGCAGAAGAATCCATGAAAGAGTCGTATGAAGAACAGTCATTTGTACAGGAAGAAGATGCCGGGCAGGAATATTCTGAGGAAGAATATGAGCAGGAATATGCAGAATCCGAGGAAGAGATAGAGGAAGCAGCACCTGAACAGGAAGAATATCCAGAAGAATATGTGGATGATAACGCAGAAGAAGATTCTGGAGAAATTCTTGAAACTCAGGAAATTGATATGGATACCGCAGAGATCGGAGACCTGCCAGATAAGATCATTGAGACTACAGATAAAGAAACCAAGGGTGTAAGAAAAGAAGAAATCCGTGATTTCACCCCGGAAGAGCAGGAACTTTTTGAGAATTTTGCTGTAACGAAGAAGATCCGTAAGCAGATTATCTATGCACTGGATAAGATGAGTCTGGCTGCCTATACAGGTAATGTCATCATTACCGGTGAAGCAGGACTTGGTACAGTACGCTTGGCTAAGAATCTGATTCGTGAATATCAGGCACTGGATGCTAATTTCTCCGGCAAAGTAGCAAAGATCACAGGTGAGAAATTAAATCTCAGGAATCTTAGCGAAGTATTTGCTAAGCTGGGAAATGGTGCACTTATTATAGAAAAAGCCAATGGAATTACACAGGATAAGCTCTATGAAATGGCAAATCTGTTGAATCAGGATAATCTGGGACTGGTTGTCATTATGGAGGATACCCGTAAGGAAATTACCCATTTGTTAGAGAAGCAGGCATTTATTTCTGATTATTTCAATATCAGAATAGATCTGATGGAGATGGATAATAATGCGCTTGTAGACTATGCGAAGAATTATGCACTGGCGCTGGAATATTCCATTGATGAACTGGGAATGCTGGCGTTATATACCAGAATTGCCAACAGTCAGAGCGGTAATCATGTAGTAACGAAGGACGAAGTCAGAGACATCATAGATGAAGCAATATGGAAATCCAAGAAATTCAATCTCAAGAATTTCGTAGATGTGTTACTGGCGAAGCGTTATGATAAAGAAGATATGATCGTATTAAGGGAAAGAGATTTTATGTAAACAAAAGAGAATGGGATGAATTCCTAATTCAAGTGGAATGGGGTATGTGCATGAGCAAAGTAGAAAAGCAGACAGAGGAAGTGTTTATTTCCGAGGCAGATCAGTATGTATTTGGACAGGGAACGCATTATGAGATCTATAAGAAACTTGGAGCACATCTGTGCACACATGATGGAAAAAAGGGTGCCTTTTTCGCTGTATGGGCACCAAATGCACAGGATATTTATGTGATTGGTGAATTCAACGGCTGGAATGAAACTGCCGACAAAATGGAGCGAATCGGTGAAGGTGGCATCTATACTACATTTATCGAAGGCGTACAGGAAGGACAGATGTACAAATATCTGATAGAGCTTGCAGATGGAAGAAAGCTCTACAAGGCAGATCCTTATGCCAACTATGCAGAGTTAAGACCTGGAACAGCTTCCCGTGTATATGATCTGAATCATTTTGAGTGGAATGATGAGAAGTGGCTGACAGCCAGAGCCAAAAAGGATATGAACAGGGAACCCCTTTCTATCTATGAGTGCCACATCGGCTCCTGGATGAAGCATCCGGATGGAACAGAGGATGGTTTCTATACATATCGTCAGTTTGCAGACAGAATGGTGGAATATCTGAAAGAAATGCCATATACGCATGTAGAATTAATGGGTATTGCAGAGTACCCGTTTGATGGTTCCTGGGGGTATCAGGTAACAGGATATTATGCACCTACTTCCCGTTATGGAACGCCTGACGACTTCCGTTATCTGATTGACCTTTTCCATAAGCATAATATTGGCGTTATTCTTGACTGGGTTCCGGCGCATTTCCCAAGAGATGCACATGGTCTGTGTGAATTTGATGGTACATGTCTGTATGAACATCCTGATAAAAGAATGGGTGAACATCCAGACTGGGGAACTAAGATATTTAACTATGGCAAGAATGAGGTACGTAATTTCCTGATTGCCAATGCACTGTACTGGATTCGTGAATTCCATGTAGATGGTCTCAGAGTAGATGCTGTTGCAAGTATGCTTTATCTGGATTATGGTAAAAAGGACGGAGAATGGCTGCCTAACAAATATGGTGGAAATGAGAACCTGGATGCAATAGAATTTTTCAAGCATCTCAACTCCGTGATTCATGGTTCTTATCCGGGAGTTATGACGATTGCAGAGGAATCTACAGCATGGCCTAAGGTAACAGGTGAACCTAAGGATGGCGGTCTTGGATTTTCCTTCAAATGGAATATGGGATGGATGCATGATTTCTGTGAATATATGAAGCTGGATCCATATTTTAGAAAAGACAACCATTACAAGATGACTTTTGCCATGACATATAATGACAGCGAGAATTATATTATGCCGCTGTCGCATGATGAAGTAGTGCATTTAAAGTGTTCCATGGTCAATAAGATGCCGGGATATGAGGTAGATAAATATGCCAACCTGAGAGTAGGCTACACCTATATGTTAGGACATGAGGGTAAGAAGCTGCTGTTCATGGGACAGGATTTTGCACAGGAGCGTGAGTGGAGCGAAGCAAGAGAGCTTGACTGGTACATGCTTCAGAATCCATTGAACCGTGGTATGCATGATTTTGTGGGTGAGCTGCTTAAAATCTATCGTAAGCATCCATGTTTATATGAAATTGATAATGACTGGCTTGGATTTGAATGGATGAATGCAGATGATAAAGACAGAAGCATATACAGCTTTGTAAGAAGAACCAGAGATGGCAGGCAGCATATGTTATTTGTACTTAACATGACACCTGTAGAATATCCTGATTACAAGGTCGGAGTACCTATGAATACGAAATATAAGCTTCTGATCAATTCAGATGAAGAGAGGTTTGGAGGAGCAGGACACAGAGTTCCAAAGGAAATCAAGGCACGCAAGGGAAAATGTGATAACAGAGACCAATATGTTGCGATTCCTCTTCCACCACTGACAGGAGTTGTATATCTATTTTAAACACAGATCCGATGTATTGAATTGCCAATACATCGGATTATTAAATAAAAGGAGACCAAAATGGAAAAAGAGACAAAGTGTATACAGGCAGGTTATGTACCAAAAAACGGCGAACCAAGAATGATGCCCATTATTCAGAGTACTACATTTAAGTATGATACCAGTGAAGATATGGGTAAACTGTTTGATCTGGAGGCGGAAGGATACTTCTATTCCAGATTGCAGAATCCTACAAATGATTATGTGGCAGCCAAGATCTGTGCACTGGAAGGTGGATCAGCTGCAATGCTTACTTCTTCAGGACAGGCAGCTACTTTCTTTGCAATCTTCAACATCTGCGGTGCAGGAGATCATGTAGTAGCTTCTTCTACCATTTATGGAGGCAGCTATAATCTGCTGGCAGTTACAATGAAGCGTATGGGAATTGAGACTACCTTTATTGATCCGGATTGTTCAGATGAAGAACTGGAAGCAGCATTCCAGCCCAATACCAAAGCGGTATTTGGTGAGACAATAGCCAATCCTGCACTGGTAGTATTTGATATCGAGAGATTTGCCAAGGCGGCACATGCTCATGGAGTACCACTTATCGTAGATAATACATTTGCAACACCTATTAACTGTCGGCCTTTTGAGTGGGGAGCAGATATTGTCACTCATTCAACAACGAAATACATGGATGGACATGACGCGTCTCTGGGTGGATGTATTGTAGATTCTGGCAAGTTTGACTGGTTTGCTCATGCAGATAAGTTCCCGGGATTGACAACTCCTGATGAATCCTATCATGGTGTGACCTATGCAGAGAAATTTGGTCTGGGTGGAGCTTTTATTACAAAAGCGACAGCACAGCTTATGAGAGATCTGGGTGCAATACAGTCTCCTATGAATGCGTATTTCCTGAATCTTGGACTGGAGTCCTTACATGTGCGTATGCCAAGACACTGTGAAAATGCACAGAAAGTAGCAGAATTCCTGCAGGCAAATGAGAATGTATCCTGGGTAAATTATCCGGGACTTCCAGGTAATAAATACTATGAAAGAGCAAAGAAGTACATGCCGGATGGCACCTGTGGCGTTGTATCTTTTGGTGTAAAAGGTGGAAGGAGTGCAGCAGAGAAGTTCATGGCACATTTAAAAGTAGCCATGATCGCTACTCATGTGGCAGACGCGCATACCTGTGTTCTGCATCCTGCATCAGCAACGCATAGACAGATGAATGATGAAGAACTGGTAGCAGCAGGCGTAAGTCCTGATCTTGTAAGATTATCTGTTGGTATCGAAAATGTAAATGATATTATCGCAGATTTGAAACAGGCACTGGAAGCAGCTAAAACAGAATAGAAAATTTATAACAGGAGCAGAAAAAGGGTTACTTTTTCTGCTCCTGTTAAGTTTTTGCCCATATTTGTCGAGATATAAGGTAAGACGATTAAGTACCACATGGAAGAAAGGCTTAGGTTAACAGGATGAATATTACTTTGGATGCAAAATTATCATCATCTCCTGTAGCCGATACCGACAGAACAACTACATATAAGACGACTGCTGACTCCCTTCAGGTCGGGAACAGCGGATATTCATTAGACATTACAGATAATAAAGTTATGGATGACAAGGCGTATCAGGGTCACGGATTGACCGCACAGGATATTATGTCGAAGGCCGAGAACACAAATGTTAAGGCTCAAAAAGACTTTATGATTGTGATGTCTAATTCTGTTTCCGGGGAAGACTTGGAGAAGATGCAGGAAGAAGGCTTTCAGCCGGGAAGTACAGATGTAGAGACGTATGTCAGTATTGTAGACAGGATCAAAGTAACGCTTGCAAAAGCGGGAGTGGAAATAGCAGGATATAATGACGATTTAGATACAGCGACTGTGGAAGAGATTACAGGCAGCCGCATTGATGCCAATGAACTGGTGGACAAGATGCAACAGGCAGATATTCCTGTTACAGAGGACAATATCACAGCACTTGTCAAGACCATTGCACAGGGCATGGAGATTGGGGAACTGTCAGAGGATGCCCTGAAATATCTGTTGCTCAATCAGAAAGCTCCTACGGTTGATAATGTATATGTAGCCCAGTTCTCCAGCACGGATTCCCTCCACCAGGCAAAGGGCTATTACAGTGATTATGCACAGGGGTACTATGCAAAGAAAGCAGATACAATTAATTGGGATGCATTACAGAGCGGGATTGATTCTGTAATCCGACAGTCTGGACTGGAAAACACAGAAGATGTTCAAAAAAATGCCAGATGGTTAGTAGAGTCAGGCATCGAACTGACACCTGAGAATCTTTCTTATCTGTCAGATTTAAGTCAGATGCAGCTTCCAATGGGTGCAGAACAGCTCCTGGATATGACAGTGACTGCTATGAGCAATGGCAAACAGCCGGGAAAAGCATTGATGACAGGGGAACAACCTGTCTGGCAGCAGGCTAAAGAGCTTGTAGAGCAGGCAGAATCCATCAGTGATGAAGCAATTCACGACACCATAGAAGCCGGAGAGACACTGAATCTTAAAAATTTAAGTGCTGCACAGAAAGAAATTGATGCCAGAGAGGGTAGTGAGGCAGCAGCAGTCAATACCGGGGATGCTTCTTTACGGGAGATAGAAGCCAGACGTCAGATGGAAGAAATCCGACTTGTCATGACACAGGAAGCCAACAGACAGTTATTAAAGAGTGGTTATCAGATAGATACAACAGAGCTGTCACAGCTTGTAGAGGCATTAAAAGCCACAGAAGCCAATATAAAAGCAGCCCTGTTCCAGGGTGAAACGGAGCAGATCAATGAGCAGAGAGCAGCGTGGTATGAGGATACTCTTACACTGACAAAAGAGCTTGCAGCTATGCCGGCAGCCCTGTCTGGTAAGATATCTGCAAGTAAGACTCCCTTTACACTGGAAGCACTTCATCAGGAAGGAAGTATCTTACAGAGTAAATATGACAAAGCAGGAGAATCCTATGAAGCTTTGATGACAGCGCCACGCAAGGATATGGGTGACAGTATTCAGAAAGCGTTCCGTAATGTAGATGATATTCTGCAAGATCTGGGACTTGAGGCAAATGACAGTAATCGAAGAGCTGTGAGAATCCTTGGATATAACAATATGGAGATCACACAGGATAGCATACAGTCAGTGAAAGAAGCAGATATGCAGGTAACAGGTGTGATTCGCCGAATGACTCCTGCTACTACATTGCAGATGATCAGAGAGCAGATCAATCCATTGGATATGAATCTGGATGAGCTGGAAGAATATCTGAATGAACAGGATAAGGACACAGGGTCAGATGCGGAGAAATTCTCTACCTATCTGCATAAGCTTGACCAGAGTCATGCAATTACAGAGGATGAAAGAGAAGCATATATTGGTATCTACCGCCTTTTCCGCCAGATAGAAAAAACAGATGGAGCAGCAATTGGCAGCGTAGTTGCCTCCGGAGCTGAAATGAACTTCAAGAATATGCTTTCAGCAGTACGTACAAGCCGTCATAAAAATATGGATATATCCATAGATGATGGGTTTGGCGGATTGGAGAAACTGATTGCCAAAGGGCAGGCAATTGACGAGCAGATCATGGCAGGCTATCAGGACAGTCCATCCCAGGAGTATCAGAATCAGATGCAGTATTATGCTGCATTATCCGGGGAAATCAAAGATGAACTGGTTCAGAAAACAGATGTAGATACATTGAAGGAAATGGATATTCAAGCCGATACTACAATAGAACAGTTTGCACAGGAACTGAAACAGGCGCCTGAAACAGACCAGTCATCCAGACAGGATATGGAACAGGAGAGAGTACATAATTTCCGGGATTCCATGCAGTCTGCACAACAGGTTGAGGATAGTGTTATCCAGTCATTGATTGATTATGAACAGCCAGTCAGTGTGAACAATATCCAGGCAGCAGAATTATTACTTATGGAGAGAGGTTCCCTCTATAAGCAGATATTTGGAAGAAGCGGTGCTGCCAGCGTAGAAAATGACACAAGTGTCAATGATGCTTTTGATTCTGTCGGAGACATAGAACATGATGTGTTGTGGCAGAAGGCAGAGGATGCAGCCAATAACCTGACAGATAAGAACAGTGCAGTCAGTGCATATCAGGAGCTGATTGGAGAAGCAGTCAGTGCAGTTGAAAATATGGTTCATACCTCTGACAATATCGTTGATGTGAAAGCCGCACAGATGTTGTATAAAGGATTATCTCTTGCAGGTAATCTTGCCAGGGAAGAAAATTACGAACTTCCTGTCAACATCAAGGGTGAGCTGACATCCATTAACCTGAAAATATATCATAACAGCAGCCAGATGGGCAAAGTCACTGTTACGATGGATACAGATACACTTGGCAAAGTGGCAGCAGATTTCGATATCAGTGAAGAGAAGATTTCAGGTATGATTGCCTATGATAACAAAACATCAGGGCAGGATATAAAAGTATTACAGAACAATCTTCAAGAAGAATTCTCCAAAGTACAGCAGGAGAGTGGTCAGAACAAAAAGATATCCATCAGTCTGGCTGAAACAAAGACACTTGATCTGAACAGATTCGGACAGGATAGGGACATAGAAGAGTCTGAAAAATTATCTACCAGGGAATTGTATCAGACGGCAAAAGCCTTTATCACAGCTTTAAAGAGTCTGGATCAGCAATACGAAGCCTGACAGAATAACATTGCATAAAAGGAGAGAAAGAACATGAGAATTAATTACAATATATCATCCATCATTGCAAGAAATTGCCTGAATAACAATGATACCCGTTTATCTGATTCTATTAAGAGATTATCAAGCGGCTACAAGATCAACAGTGCGGCAGATGATGCAGCAGGTCTGGCTATTTCTTTGAAAATGAGTGCACAGCTTCGATGCCTGAAACAGGCAAATAATAATGCCAACGATGGTGTATCTGTTGTAAATACAGCAGATGGTGCAATGACAGAGATGCATGAAATTCTACAGAGAATGAACGAGCTGGCAATTCAGGCAGCCAATGGTACCAATGCGGATTCTGACCGTGAACAGATTCAGTTGGAGATTGACCAGCTGGTACAGGAGTTGGACAGAATCGCGGAAACGACACAGTTCAATGCACAGAATCTGCTGGATGGCAGCTTTGCATACAAAGGATATACCAATACAGAGAATGTAAAGGTAATGTCCTATAGTGATGGTGTAACAAGCGGTACCTATATGATCAAGGGACTGGAATATTATCACGATGAAGATACCATTAAGGACTTTGATGCCTATATTAAGCAGGATGCAAATGGTGAAGTGACACACGAAGACAGATATTCTGCAACAAGCGCAGATAAAATTCGTGATGCACTGGTAACAGAGGCACCGACTAACTCAGGACTAAAGAACTTCCCGGATGGTTCCAGAGTTATTCTTGAAGATGAGAACATCGTAATCAAGGGTGAGAATGATTTTGAAGTTAAGTTGACTCTGAACAATCGAAGCGCAGTAGACGGCAGTGGAGCAACTACGACAAGTACACAGCGATATTTCTCTACCGACAGCTTCAGAAATGTAACAGTACAAAGCCCGGATGGTACAATAAAATATAATATCAGCGAAGTAAATTTCGTAAAAGAAACAGATAAGAATGGTACACAACTTACAGGTACTACAACCACAATCAACTCTGGTGCTACCCAGAATCCTTACAGTGGATTGTCGCAAGACTTTGCAAATGCTTTTACAGATGAGTTTGGCAATAAGGCAATTAAAGTAACAGACTGCAAGTTCGATAAGACAACCGGAGAATTCAGTATTACGGCAGCCGCAACAGATGATCCGACTAAGACAGTGACCAAGAACTTTAAAGTAGTTATAGAGAATCCAAATGGATGGGATGAAACCAAGAGTGGCAGTTATATAGATACATTACCAACGACTGTACAGAGTAATTACCTGAACAATTATCTGTATACCCATACTGATACTACAAGAACTACATACACAATAGGCGATGAGGCAGATGATACGGACAGTATTCTTCTGGATCTGACTGGTAAAGGAGCTATGCGTCTTCAGGTAGGAGCCAACGAAGGACAGGTAATTCAGGTAGAGATTCCAGCCCTACAGGCGTTGTATCTGGGAGTAAAAGACCTGGATATTTCCACAGAGGATAAGGCAACAGCAGCAATTGATATCGTAGGAGATGCAATTAACCAGCTGTCCAGTATCCGTGCAAAGATAGGTGCTTATGCGAACCGAATTGAACATACAATTGCTAATCTGGATAATACAGAAGAGAATATGACAGCTGCTTACTCCCGTATTATGGATGTGGATATGGCAACAGAAATGACAGAGTATTCTACAGTACAGGTACTGGTACAGTCTTCTACAGCCATGCTTGCGCAGGCAAATGACAGACCTCAGTCCGTATTACAGCTGTTGCAGTAAAAATTGGGAATTTGTGTGTGTCTGTGCATACTTGACATAAATTCAATATGCGCAAAGAACACGCACAGAAATGGGGATAAGCTATGACAACAGAGAAAAAGCAGATGTTCACAAGAAGGATTACACAGGCGAACAAAACACAGCTGACAGTGATTGTCTACGAAATGCTGTTAGCATATCTGGAAGATGCCAGAGCAGCACATGATGCCGGACAAACACAAGAGCTTGTCCAGAATATAGATCTTGCCAGAGCATGTATCGGGCAGCTGCGCAGCAGCCTTGACTTCCAGTATGAACTGGCGGGCAACCTGTTCTCACTGTACTGTTATGCAGACAGAGAGCTGGCACGGGATATGTTCAGCCTGAAAATAGACAATCTGGATACCATCGAAATGATCTTTACAAAGCTTAGAGATGCTTATCAGCAGGTCAGCAGTCAGGATCAGTCCGGTCCATTGATGGAGAATATTCAGTCTGTATATGCAGGACTTACCTATGGCAGAACAGATCTGAACGAAAGTCTTGTTAATTATGATGCAAAGAGAGGCTTCCTCGTATAGAGGGAGCTTTTTCTATCTGTTCTTCTTCTAAAAACAATTCCATCCGCTGTGCCTGATTCAACAGGAAACGATATCTCTTCAAAGCGGAATTCACCTCATAAATATAGCAGTCAATCAGATCAGGGTCTGTTGCGTAATCGAAACCACAATAGGCAACCTCCAATGCATGCTGTGTCTTGGCAATATCAGCAAGAAGCTTATCCCTTGCAGAAGGTATTTCAGGATTGGCAGGAGCCGGAGGATAATTATTCAGGATACTTTTCAGACTAAAATAGGTTTTCATGAACATCTACATCCTTTCAGTGAAGTTATTATAGTATAGGCACCATTATTCTAATCTATGCAAAATACTGGAAATTAGTACGAGTTTTTACATTTGAAACGAGTTTTTACATTTCGGGTAGACAAAAAATCGTCGTCTGTTATAATCGAACCCTGTCAGGAAGACCGGTCAAAAATCTGGCGGGAAGGTATGGAAATCGAAATGGAACTATTAATTGGAATACTGATCGTAGCGGCATTTATGGATATGCGGCACTATAAAATTCCAAACTGGTGCATTGCACCGGGAATGGCAGTCGGACTGTTTCTTAGCTGGCAGCAGGGCATGGAAGTATTGCTTGTAGTTCTGATACAGACAGCACTGATCTTTGCAGTGTTCTATCCCTTTTATCTCATGGGAGGAATCGGTGCAGGAGATGTGAAGCTCTTTATGCTGCTTGGCTGTTATCTGGAGCAGCATGAGCTTATGGTCTGTATTGGCATAGCAATGATGTTGGCAGGCGCTGCTGCAATGGTAAGAATCATCTGTTCAAAAGAATGCAGGCAACATGTAAAAGAAGTGTTGTGTTACTTTTATAAGATATTACGGACGGGTGCCATGACTGATGATATGCCCCTTAAATCCAGAGCCTCTACAATCCGTCTGGCAGTTCCTGTTCTATGCAGCACATTGCTTTGTATGGGAGGTGTGGTGTAATGAGGGAGAAGCTGCTTGCAGTATGTGATAAGGATGAGAGATATCTACAGGGAATGCAGGAGTATTTTCAACGAAAAGGGACAGCAGATTTTCAGATTGTGACTTTTACAGCCCTGGAACAGATCATCAGTTATAGTCAGAATAAACCGATAGAAATTCTACTGATCGGAGAGAATGTTTATACTGAGGAAGCTCAAAATGTACGGGCAGGTAAAATTTATTTTTTGTCGGAAAATGGTCACAATGTAAATGCAAAATATTCAGCCATAACCAAATTTCAATCTATGGCAGAAATCTTTGCACAGATCATGGAAGAATATGCGCAGGATATTTCCTGTAGTGGTGCAAGTGTACGTAACAGGAAAAGAACGAAACTGATCAGCTTCTATTCTCCAGACCGGGCAGATGCACAGACAGCGGCAGCCCTGGCAGCGGGACAGATGCTATCCAGTGCAGGAAGTAAGACATTATATCTGAATCTGAGAGCCTTTGCCGGTTTTGAAGAATTATTGCATACGGAATTTGAGGCAGATGTGACGGATTATTTCTACTTTGTGCTGCAATATGCAGATAAGGCACTGTACAAGCTGGAAAGCATGAGAAAGACGCTGGGTGAATTACATTATCTTCCGCCGGCTCTGGATTATGCAGATCTGTTGCAGATTACAGAGCAGCAATGGGAGCAGGCAATTGATGTATTGTTGGATAGTGGGCATTATGAAGTGATTCTGCTGGATCTGTCTGAGATATGTCAGGGATTTTATTCCCTGTTAGCAAGAAGTGACAAGATTATTTTTCTACAGGGAGATTCCAGGCAGTCACAGGCAATGAAAATGCAGTATCAGAAATTACTGGAAGCAAGAGGAGCAGTTAAAATAACAGACAAGACATGCTATAGTACTCTGCCGGAGAATTGGGAGAAGGAATGCTGCAATTATGAACGGCTGGCTGCGACCAGACTGGGGGAACTTATGAAACGTGAATTATGGGATATCAAGGACAAGGGAGCAGCCAATGGAGAGATATGAGCAGTGCAGACAGACTGTAGAAGAAGGATTGCGACAGAAGATTGACCTGTCCAGGGAAGTATCTGATGAAGAAGTCAGGGAAATAATTGATGAAATGGTCATTCACTGTTCCAGACAGTATGCTCTTTCCCTAAAGGACAGACAGCAGCTGGGGCGTGAAATCTTTGATGCCATCAGACGTATGGATATTCTACAGGAACTTGTGGAAGAGGAAGAAGTAACAGAAATCATGATCAATGGTACGCAGGGAATCTTTATAGAGCGAAAAGGAAGACTTTACCAATGGGATAAGAACTTTGCATCAAAAGAGAAACTGGAAGATGTTATACAGCAGATTGTTGCAAAATGCAACAGGGCAGTGAATGAGGCATCTCCTATCGTAGATGCAAGACTGGAAAATGGCGCCCGTGTGAATATCGTACTGGCACCGGTAGCTTTGAATGGACCAATTGTAACTATACGAAGATTTCCGTCCCATCCAATCGGTATGACGGATCTGCTTGCATATGGTTCTCTTACGAATGAGGCAGCTCAGGATCTGGAGAAATGGGTCAAGGCAGGCTATAACATCATAATCAGTGGTGGGACTGGCTCTGGTAAAACGACATTTTTAAATGCCCTTTCCCAGTATATCCCATCTACAGACAGAGTGATAACCATAGAAGATTCAGCAGAATTACAGCTTCAGGGAATCCCCAATCTGGTGAGGCTGGAGACAAGAGACGGTAAAGGAGACGGCACAACGGCAATTACCATACGAGATCTGATTAGAAGTTCTCTGCGTATGCGCCCTGACAGGATTATCGTTGGAGAGGTCAGAGGCAGTGAGGCAATTGATATGTTGCAGGCACTTAACACGGGCCATGATGGCTCACTTAGTACCGGTCATGCCAATTCTGCAACAGATATGCTCATGCGACTGGAGACAATGGTATTAATGGGAATGGATCTTCCGTTAAATGCAGTGAGAAGACAGATAGCCTCAGGAGTGGACATTATCGCGCAACTCGGAAGACTTCGGGACAAATCCCGTAAGGTTCTGGAAATAGTGGAGATTACAGGCTATGAGGATGGTGAGATTATTACCAGACCATTGTACCAGTTTCAGGAGACGGGAACAGATGAAGAGGGACACGTTATGGGGCAGTTACAGATGTGTAATCCTCTGATACATACGAATAAGCTTCTTGCAGCCGGACTATAAAATGTCCATTTTATTTTTTTGATTTTGATACTAACAAAAATTATGAAACTAACAATAAATAATAAACTAACAAAAAATATTTTTATAACAAAAACAAAAAGCAGACAGGGAACAGAAATCAATTATGAAGAGTACTTCTTTTCCACAAGAGAACTGATAATCAACTTATTGACTGGTATAGCAGGAATTGCGGTAATCAGTTGGATGTTTTTTGACAGTATGATTGCATTTGTCCTGTTATTGCCCGCTGTATATCTTTTTCTGGTAAAAAGGCGGGAGAACCTGTGCAGGAACAGAAAGCAGAAGCTGGAAAAGGAGTTTCGCGATGTTATTTTGTCGGTATCTGCCAATCTTGGAGCAGGGTATTCTGTAGAAAATGCGTTCAGAGAATCCTATCAGGATATCAGTATGCTATATGGAGAGAACAGCCTTATGGCGGGGGAATTGTATCTGATGATGCGCAGGCTGCGCAATAATGACCAGTTGGAAGATATTCTGCTGAGTCTTGGCATACGTAGTGATGTAAAAGATATCCGGGATTTTGCGGAGATATTTCGAATTGCGAAACGTAACGGAGGCAGTCTGTCAGGCATGATCAGTAACACAGCCAGAATGATCGAAGGAAAAAGCGAGGTACGCAGAGAAATTGATACGATTATGAGCGAGAAAAAGCTGGAACAGAGGATTATGGAGCTGATGCCTTTTGGCATGATGTTGTATGTATCTCTTACGTCACCGGGGTTCTTCAACAGTCTGTATCACAACCTGACAGGGGTGTTGTTGATGAGCGTCTGTCTGATTCTGTACGTGGTGGCTTGTCTGATGGCTGAGAAAATATTAAAGATAGAGGTATAGACAAAGGAATGGGAGAAAAGATAGCACAAAAGCTGTATCAATGGCTGGAACAGCTGCCTCATAAACCGGACTGGCTTCTCTATAACAGTAATGTGCGGGAGGATATTCTTGCCTTGGAGCCGACAGCGGATGTGGCACGCAGGCAGAGACAATATATCATAGAGAAACTGTCTTTATGCTGCCTGATTATGGGAGTTGGTGTATTTCTATCCCTTGTTGTGTGGATAAAAGGTAATCAGGATACGCAGATTGTGGACAACCGTTTATACAGAGAAGATTATGATGGAAGCAGTCAGAGTCTGAAACTGACAGCAGATAATGGAGAGACAAAAGCACAGTTTGATCTGGAGCTGATGCCAAGAGAACTGTCCGAACAGGAGATGAACAGATTATACGAAGAGTTCATTCCCCAATTGGAAGAGCAGATTCTGGGACTAAATGAAACATTGGATCGTATTGAATATGATATGAACCTGATAACTTCGATGGATGGATATCCCTTTCAGGTAGAGTGGACAGTGCCGGATCAGTA
>CAVBMG010000070.1:0-18792 GCA_963596435.1 Agathobacter sp. | reverse complement strand
GGGTATGATCTATCTTGTGTTCGCAGATTGCCTTATCTCCATCAATGGTATTCACAATGTAAATATCTGATATCTGTCCGTTTTTCAATGCCACCTTGGAATCTCTTCTGATTTCCATATCATATAGTGGCGTGCACTCCGGCAGATGTTCCTCAAAGACTAAGCCGAACTTTTTCTGCTTGGTAAGCTTACCCACCTCCACCATAATTCGCTGTTTAAGCGTCTCATCATCAATCTGTTTTATCAAATCCTGTAGTAATGCCACAGTTATTTACCTCTTTCTTTCGTTTATATTTTTGCTCTTATATTTTAGCTTATACCGCGTTTCACACAGAAAGTGATAACTTTCTCTGCTCATTATAAAAATGCTTATTCTCCTTGTGAAGACCGTTGCAGAGAAAACGACCAATCTCCTATTAAAATTGCGTATTTATCATTTTTTCTATCAGTAAATTGGATAATTTATTGCTAACAGTTACGAAAAAGTATATCATGAAAAAGCGAATTCTTCAATCTTAGTAATCATCCCATCCATCCTTATCTCTCGATTAGATAAGATAGATATTATTCTTATCAGTCTTAGTATTCTCAGTTTCATTACCTTGTCCTTTGGACACTCCAAGACAACCAAAAAGGACATCCTTTGACCCGTAATAATTACGGTTCAGAAATGTCCTTTTTACGTTTCCTATCAGTAAGATAGACACACGATGTTCATTTATCCACAATCAAATCATTCCAAAATGCTTAAACGCCTGCATGATTGCTTCTTCCTTTCCCGGTGTGCATTGTGGCTGTCTCGCATTCTCTGATTTTTGCAAATTAAAGTTTTCTCCCACATCCAGTCCGCATTTCTTCTTAATCTGTGCAATATACAGCGAAGAAACCTTAAGTCCAGTCTGTTCCAACACATATGCCTTTATCTGCTCATAAGTTGCTTTTCCCTTAAATTCAGCTAGATCCATATCCTCCAACGAGAAATCAACCTTCACTTTCCTGCTGTCGACCATTCCCTTGGAAAGAAGAACCACCGTCTCCACATGCCCGGTTCCAGGGAATTGGTCAATGGCAACGACTCTTTCCATTCGATATCCCTGTTCAATCATGATATCGAGGTCTCTGGCAAGGCTGGTTGGTTTACAGCTGATATACACGATTCTGTCTACCTGATAATCTATGATGTGCTGCAATGCCTTAGGGTGGATTCCATCACGAGGCGGATCAAGTACTATGAAGTCTGGTTTTTCTTTGATATCACCAATGACTTTTAATACGTCACCTGCTATGAATTCACAGTTGTTCAGGTTATTGAGCTTGGCATTTTCTCTGGCTGCCTTTACTGCCTCTTCAACGATTTCCACACCGATGACCTTACCTGCCACAGGAGCAAGCAACTGCGCAATCGTTCCTGTTCCACTGTACAGGTCAAAGACTGTCTTATCATTCCTGCCATCATCCGAGATATCTCCCAGAAATTCTCTTGCTGTCTCGTAGAGAACTTCTGCACCCAAGCTGTTTGTCTGGAAGAAAGAGAACTGTGATATCTTAAACTTTAATCCCAGAAGCTCTTCATAGAAGTAATCCTGTCCGTATAGTAATACGGTCTCATCACTCTGTACAACATCAGCTACAGAATCATTTTTTGTATGAAGAACGCCTGTTATTTTACCTTGTAATGGCAATGCAAGAAGCGCATCAACATATGGCTGCAAATCCCGTTCTTCCTGAGTTGTAGTAATCAAGGCAATGAGGATTTCACCTGTCTTCTGCGCTTTACGCACCAGTAAATGACGAAGATATCCTTCATGTCGCATTCTGTGATAATATGAAGTTCCTTTTTGTGTGAAGTAATCTAATGTGGTGTTTAATATCTTACGATAATCCTCATCCACCAACTGACACTCTCTGACAGATACAATATCATAGAAGCTTCCTCTCTTATGCATACCTAATGATAATGGTCCATCCTTGATCTCATCTCCAAAGGAAAACTCCATTTTGTTACGATATGCGCTCTGTACGGGGCTGCCCTTGATTCCTTCAAAGATATGATTAACATATTCATCTGTCAGCTCCGCTTCTCCATCAAGAAGTGCCTGTTTTGCAAAAACGGGTGTCAAAAGCTTTCTAACTTGCCCTTTCTTTAACTCTAGCTGTTTATCATAAGGTAAGGTCTGGTATGCACAACCGCCACATACACCAAAATGAGGACAGGCACTTGGAATTTCATAAGGTGCCTTTTCCAGAACATCCAATAAACGTCCTTCTGCTTTACCCTTTCGTTTTTTGGTTATCATGAAAGATATTTTCTGTCCAGGAAGTACATTTTTAACTACTACCTTTTCATCTTCGCAGCTCAATACTCCCTTATTAGGGAAATCAAGTCGTTCTACATATCCTTCACATATCTGTCCTTTTTTCATTCTGATACCTGTACCTTTCTGTATGTTTTACTTCCACTTACCTAAAAATGTGAATAAGCAGCACTTCGCGAACTTCGTTCGCTCAGTTGCGTTGCTCGCCATAGTCTCAGAGGCAAATCACCATGCAAGCATGATATTTGCCTCTAAGCCCATGGCTCTGCTTATTCACGCAAAAAGAGGATGCCTGTTGCAGCATCCCCCTATATCTTCTGCATAATCTTATTCTGGCTTCTTCTCTTCCTTCTCAGGCTCTTCGTCCTCGTCATCAAAGAAATCATCTTCCAGATCATCATCAAAATCGTCATCGAAATCATCCATGTAATCCGGTGTCAGATAACGGTATACTGCATATGCGATACCAGCGATTACTACAATACCTCCTACAATAGCGAGTACCCATACCCATACATTAGACTTTTTCTCTTCCTCTTTCTTCTTTAAACAACATGTTCTGCCTAATAAATTCTTCTCCTGAAGAAATTCTACTACATCATCCCAGCTCTTCATGTTTACCCCTTCTTTCTTTATCATTTCATACATTAACATTATCGTCAGTTGATATCAATATGATAACACTTTTTTGCCTGGTTTACTACTCTTTTCTGTAAATTAACAGAAAGTTATATTTTTTGTAATTTTGCAAAAGCAGCGTACATGATCTTTTGTCCCGCTCCATCAAAAGCAACTGTTATTTTATAATCTCTGACATCCTTTTCCACTTTCTGTACTGTTCCATCACCATATTTTATATGGCGTACTCTGTCTCCAACTCCATAGGAAAGTCCTCCCTGTGTTGTCGGCATGCCCTTGGTAAGTCCATCCAGAGATTTTGCTATATAGGGTTTATTAGCCGCAGGTGTTTCCTTTTTCTTAATCACTGCCTTAGGTCTGGATGCTAATATGGATGAGATATCCTTAGGCTGTTGCTGTTTCATAACAGGTGTTCTGTTAGAAGCTGCTGTTGTTGTTCTGACAGTTGGTTTCACTGTCTGCGTTCCCCAATTATTTTTCTTCACTACCTGTTCTGCCGCTTCCCAGTTATTCCTTGGCTTGTCAAATACATCATCTGACAGAACCGGTTTCTGATATACGGTATTGAATCCACTTCCGGCAAATGGCTTCGTCTTAAAATGACTGCGTTCTCTGGAATCCTCCTCATAATCATCATAGCCCCACTTCTTAGGCACTGGTAATTTATTATCCATCAGATTCTCTGGAATCTCTTTTACGAAACGGCTGATCGGATTGTACTGTGTCTCGCCACGCAGCATTCGCTGTTTTGCATAAGTAATCGTAAGATCATCCTTGGCTCTGGTAATACCTACATAAGCCAGTCGGCGTTCCTCTTCCATTTCTGCTGAGTCGTCTGATGTGATCGTCATATAACTTGGGAATACTCCATCTTCCATACCGGCAAGATATACCTGGGAAAATTCCAAGCCCTTGGCACTATGCAAAGTCATCAACAATACTTTATTATCGTCTTTATCCACACCATCAATATCAGCTACCAGCGCCACTTCTTCCAGAAAGGCTGACAGGGATGCTTCCTCTCCCAGTTCCTCGCGCTCCTGTTCAAAGCTGACCACCTTGGAGATCAATTCATCAATATTCTGCAGACGGTCTTCTGCGTCATCATCATCTGATTCTTCCAGCTCTTTTGTATACTGCGTCGTTTCAATCACATCTGTTATTAAATCTTCCAGAGTACCATGCTGCATCTTTGTACGGAACATCATGATCATAAGAGCAAAGTTGCGAAGCTTCTCGCCTGCCTTTCCTATAGATGTGATCTCATCTATTCTCTGCATGGCTTCAAAGAAGCTGATACCCATATGGTCTGCAAAATCCTGTACCTTATTCACACTTGCTGCTCCGATTCCTCTTCGTGGCACATTGATGATTCTCTTTACAGCCAGATCATCCTTGCCATTGTCAATCGTTTTCAGATAGGCTAACAGATCCTTGATTTCCTTTCTGGCATAGAAGTTCACTCCTCCTACTACATCATATGGGATTCCTTCGCTGATGAAACTTTCTTCCAGAAGTCGTGACTGGGCATTGGTTCGATACAGCACTGCACACTGACCGTAATCACTGGTTCCCTGATATTTTTTTGATTTAATATCACTTGCTATGTATTCAGCTTCATCATATGCATTATCAAAAGGTCTGAAATGGATTCTGTTTCCACTTCCTCTGTCTGTCCACAATGCCTTGTCTTTTCTTCCAATATTATTATGGATCACATTGTTGGCAGCATCCAGAATATTCTGGGTAGAACGATAATTCTGCTCCAGTTTGATGACCTCAGCATCCGGGTATACTTTTTCAAAATCAAGAATATTGCGGATATTCGCTCCTCTGAATTTGTAGATGGACTGGTCATCATCACCTACGACACACAGATTACGGTTTCTCTGTGCAAGAAGACGTATCAGCTCAAACTGGGCTGTATTCGTATCCTGATACTCGTCCACCATAATATACAGGAAACGGTTCTGATAATTCTCCAATACTTCCGGGTATGCTTTGAACAACTCTACTGTTTTCACAATGATATCATCAAAATCCAGTGCATTATTCTTTTTTAATAACATCTGATATTCTTTATATGCATTTGCAATTTTACGCTTGTTAAAATCTCCCATTGCCGACATTTCATAATCGAGCGGTGAGATCAGATTATCTTTTGCAGAAGATATTGCCCCCAGAATTGTCTTTTCCTTCAGCTGCTTGGTATCAATGTCCAGCTTCTTACACACTTCCTTCATGACACTCTTCTGGTCATCCGTGTCATAGATTGTAAAGCTGGTATCATATCCAAGTCTGTCAATATGTCTTCGAAGTATTCTGACACAGGTAGAATGGAATGTTGCTACCCAGATACTCTCTGAACCATATCCTACAATATCATCTACACGCTGACGCATCTCTCCTGCTGCTTTATTGGTAAAGGTAATTGCCATGATATTCCATGGATTAACACCTGTATTCTCTATCAGATAAGCAATTCTTCTTGTCAGTACGCTTGTCTTACCTGATCCGGCACCAGCCAGAATCAGAACTGGACCCTGAGTAGTGAATACGCCTTTCTTCTGTTGTTCATTCAGTGAATCATAGATACTCATGACATTCTCCCTTTATTTTGCATAATAGACTGATGCTTACAGGCATCTTAACCCAGTATACCAAAAATACATTCGATTGCAAACACCTAAATAGAAATATATTTGAAGCAAATTTATTTGTTTGGTATGCACATCTTATTTTCTCTCGGCATACATTAACCTAAAATCTCTTTCTATGGTGGTTTCTATGAAATACTCTCGTAAACTATGCCAGTTAGTTCTTTCACTTCTGCTTCTGACCCTGTGCATTGCAGGTGCAGGATGTAGTTCCAATGATGAGAATACCAATTCAAAAACAGGTGTTATGGAAAAGGTAACATTAAATGAAGTGGCACATTCCCTATTTTATGCCCCTATGTACGTTGCGATAGAAGAAGGTTACTTTGAAGATGAGGGAATTGATCTCGACCTTGTGACCGGTTATGGCGCTGATAAAACCATGACTGCACTTCTTACAGGAGAAGCCGATATTGGTTTCATGGGTTCAGAAGCTTCTATTTATACCTATTTACAGGGCGCCAAAGACTATGCCATTAACTTTGCCCAGCTTACACAAAGAGCTGGTAATTTCCTGATCAGCAGAGAACCTATCGACGACTTTTCCTGGGATATGTTAAAAGGTCACTATGTACTTGGTGGTCGCAAGGGCGGTATGCCACAGATGGTATTTGAATATATTCTGAAGAAAAACAACATCAATCCCGAAACCGACCTTACCATTGATACGAGTATTGACTTTGGTTCAACTGCGGCAGCTTTTGCAGGTGCTAAGGAAGGGGAAGCTGGCTATGCTGATTTCACGGTAGAATTTGAACCTCATGCAACTTCCCTGGAAGCACAACAGACCGGTTATATCGTTGCTTCTCTTGGAACAGACTCAGGCTATGTTCCTTATACCGCCTTCTGTGCAAGAAAAAGCTATTATGCTGACCATGCTGATACATTACAGCATTTTACGAATGCTTTGCAGAAAGGTATGGATTACACTGCCACTCATTCTGCACAGGAGATAGCCTCTATCATCCAGCCACAATTCAAAGAAACAGATCTGGATACCATTACTACAATTGTCACCCGCTATCAGTGTCAGGACACCTGGAAGACAGACCTGATCTTTGAACAAAGCAGCTTTGAATTACTGGAAAACATACTGATGGAAGCCGGTGAACTGGATTCCTTTGTTCCCTATAACGAGCTGGTCGATACTTCTTATGCCGAAAAAGCCATAGCAGGCAAATAGTCACAAAAAAGGCAGATATGATAGGAAAACTCTCATCATATCTGCCTCTATCTAAGTCATTTATCTACTTACATATTCACAACAGCAAGTATCATTTCCTGCTGTACCATAGTGCCGGCTACATCCTGCCCACTGATCCACACTCTGTAAGCTCCTATTGTGTTCAGATCATAATTGCCATTTATGTACAACAGATAATCCTGTGGTGCATACGCCTGTCCCTGCACATTCTTTAAGCCTACATACTGCTTCAACTGATCAACAGTCGCACCTACGGGCACATACAATACGCCATCTCCCATATCCTGTGTCAGATACAGAGAAGGTCTGATTGTATTCCACGGATTCTCTTCTGCCGGATCTGTGGGGTCCCATCCTGCGAATGGATGCGCGATATCAATCTGCATCTGTACCGGCTTTCCCAAAGGTCCCGGATTCTGTTCATCATCATATACGATAACGCTGGTGCCTTTTTCACAGTTATCATAAAGCCACTTCACATCACTGGCAGCCATTCTGACACATCCAAGAGACGCCTGTGAACCTAAAAGATTGAACTGATCCTTCTCCAGATCATCTGCTGAACTGGTATAATATGGAACAGAATGGAACAGAATACCTCTGTTAAAACGGATTGCATATTGTCCATAGCTTCCATCTACCATAAGTCTCCATGTATAATAATCAGAAGTTTTGAAGCTTCCAAGTGGAGTCTCCATCCCTTCTCTACCAGTGGAACATGCAAAAGATCTCACCGGTACTGTATATTCTCCACTCGCATCCTTTGTATATACTGTAACGCAATTAGCGATACGATTTACATAGATCTGATAAGTTGGCGTCTGTACTGTCTGCTGTGTTGAAGCTTCTGCCGCCTGCACTGTCCAGGCTGATTGTGAGCCAAATGTAATCCCCAGTGCCAACGCACCCATCAGAACAATTTTTGCAATTTTCGTAAAATGATTCATGATAACCTCCGTATTCAGAATATGCCCCTTTTTTCTTCAATAGGATTTCATCATACACCATTTCACAGGAAAAGACCAGTAGTTTTCTCTAAAACTATTCACTTACTGACTCCGAAGCAGTCTCTGTCTCTGTTGTTGTCTCTTCTGCTTCACTCTCTGTCTCGGTTTCAGCTTCAGTTTCGGTCTCCGTCTCTTCCTCTGCTGTAATATCTTCCAGTGTATTGCTCTTAAAGCTTGTTATTGTTACAGAATTGGTCGTATATACTGTACTCTTATCACTCTCAAGACACATATAATACGTATATGTTGTCTCATTATAGTCACCTATCAATAATGTATATGATGTTGTACCATCCGATACCAGAATGGTAAGAGACGGTGTATCCAGACCATACTGGGCAATATCTTCCACATTCTCAATCTTATTCTCTGATGTAAGAGAAGCCACCTTGCCAACCATAGTGCTTACTTTATCTTCATCAATGTCCACACTGCGGTCTTCATCGCAGATCCAGTTATCTCCGTCTTTATTCAAAGTCAGTGTACCATTTTCATTGGTATACACCAGTTTCGTCACATCATCTGCATTCAGATTAGTTACCTCATAGCTTGCTGTTGTATCTGTTTCCTCTTCCTGGGGCAGATTCTTCACTACTATAAAAGCAATGACTGCCACAATCAGAATCACCAGCAATCCAAGCAGCTGTTTCTTCTGCTTCTCCATATGCAGGTTACCTCCTTATTTCTTTCTTCGTTTGAACCAGATTACGAATCCGATTATGATCAGGGCTAATGGAATCAGGATTACAACTACGGTTTCAAATAATACAACGTCCTTTGTTGATGCAGTCAGATTATCGTAACTGTAACTCTTAACCGGTACAGACACACTTACATCATGAGAAGCGATCGTACTCATTATATTCGTAAACAGTGTCTTATTATTGCCGGATACTGCATTATCTACATTGTCTGTGAAGAACTGTGCACTGGAAAAGACATACAATACCGCTGAACCACTATCCAGAGTCTTCTCTGCTTTTACGCCAATACACAGCGGTCCTTCAATATCCCCTTCTTCTTTTTCAAAAGAAGTTGCATTCTTGACATCTGTCTTTACCAGAGAGCTTTCAGATGTTGTCAGAAGCTTGGTATATGTAATATTTTCAACATCCACATCAGGAACGGCGATTCCTTCTGCATATGGTGCCATAACATAAGTATGACTTCCTGTCAGCCCTGTAGTCTCATCACTATATTCCACATTGGGAAGCAGATAAATAGGTGTCTGATAATAATTACCTGCATTGGTATCTACTGCGTAACCACTCTGGATTGTCAGTCCAAACTCTGAAAGTATCTTCTCAAAATTAGGCATCTGTGTATCTACATACTCTGTTGTAATCAACGCCTTACCACCATTGTTCAGATATTCGATTACCTTGTTGGCATCATCCTCTGAGAAATCCTTCTCTGGAGCATGAATGATGATACACTCTGCATCCTCCGGGATTGCATCATATTCCATCAGGCTGATTGTTTCGTAATCAATGTTTTCCTTCTCCAGTGCTGTCGTAAAGCCACTGTCTAATGTATACTCATTATGTCCTGTAATCATGTATACTTTTGGCATATCATCGCTCGTACAATATGCAATCGCACTGGTCAGCTGACCTTCGCCATCATACCCTGTTACATTCTGTGAGTACGTTGAATAGTCTATTTCCGTTTCATACATATCACTATAGGAAATCACTTTATAACGCTTGGATGTCTCTACGATCAGGCTGTTCTGTGACAGATTGGTAGTAGAATAGCTGCTTGCAAACTGTGGATTTACCAAAGGATCAATATATTCCACCTTAACATGTGAGGATTCCTCTTCATATCCCTTCAAAGTCTGCGCAACTGTAGTATCCGCATTGTCCTCAGAGCTGAGTACATATACTGTTACATCCTCTGTCAGATTACCAAGCATTTCCTTGGTCTGATCTGTGATGGTATATAACTGATTCGCTGTAATATCAAAGCTTGTATATTTCGTAGGTAACTGTGAAACAATCAGATTCACAACAACTGTAAGTGCGATTCCAATAACAACCGTTATCGAACTATAAGCACCCATGGATATATTATGTACAGATACACTGTATCTTCTCTTCTGGATAGACTGTGTTGTGAGGAAAAGCAGCAATGCAATGACGCTTATGAAATAAATAACACTTGTAATGTCAAATACGCCATTTACCATATTGCTGAATCTTGTCTGAAAATCAAAAATACTTAAAAATTTCGTTACAACATTTCCAGTCTGGGAAATCAGGCTCTCAATTCCCTGCATCATATACGTAATGAACAGAATTGCAAAAGACAATACTGCTGCAATGACCTGACTTTCTGTAAAACTGGATATCAGAATGCCTACTGCCATACAGGTCAGTCCATATAATGCAAAAGCCAATATTGCCGCATAAGATTCTGCCATAGGCACTGTTCCAAATCTTGATAAAAAGAGTGGGAATATGCACATTCCAGCTACAGGAATCAGGAAAATAGCTGCCATTGCAAAATATTTGCCCAATACGATCTTACCAACAGAAACCGGAGCAGTCAGAATCAGCTGATCTGTCTTCTGCTTCTTTTCATCTGCAAGAATCCTCATAGACAAGATGGGAATCGTCAACAGAAACAGAAATAAAATGGCACTTAATGTATAAGATACATAAGGATATCCTGATGCCAGATTATATACAGCCCCATATAATCCAAAGAAAAATACTGTGACTGCCATGAATAAAAGTCCTACTACCGAATGGATATAGGCCAAAAACTCTCTTTTAAATATTGCCTTCATTCTCTTTGTCCTCCTCGCCTGTCAACTCTAAGAATACATCCTCTAATGACTTTTCTGACAGACTCAATTCCATAATAGGCATATCTGCCGCAGCCAGTCTGTGGAACAGCTCTACTCTGATGTCTTCTGTATCTTCTGTCCTGATATTGACACTGACCATTCCCTCTGCTCTTGGAGGCTGCATGGAGAAATCTTTGACTGATTCCATGCTCTGTAACATTTCCTCGACTTTACTCTGTTCACCAAGCACTGATAATTTCATTTGTCTGCCGCCTTTTAACAGAGTCATCAGTCCTTCCGGCGTATCACTTGCCACAAGCTTACCTTTAGAGATAATCATGATATGATCGCAGACTGCACTTACCTCTGACAGGATATGGGAACTTAGAATAATGGTATGTTTCTTCGCCAGTTCTCGAATCAGCTCACGAATTTCTATGATTTGCTTCGGATCCAGACCAACTGTAGGTTCATCCAGAATAATCACCTCTGGATAACCGATAATCGCCTGTGCCAGACCTACTCTCTGTTTATATCCTTTGGACAGATTCTTGATCAGACGTCCTTTCACATCCTCAATCTGTGTCTGTTTCATAACGTCCTCTATCTGTGCCTGTCTCTCATTTTTCTTTACTTTCTTTAATTCAGCTACAAACTTCAGATACTCATATACGGTCATATCTGGATAAACAGGTGGAAGCTCCGGCAAATATCCTATGCTTTTCTTAGCCTGCTCTGGATTCTTCAGAATATCGTATCCATTGATTTTCACTGTTCCGCTGGTGGCCGCAATATATCCGGTCATCATATTCATGGTCGTACTTTTACCGGCTCCATTCGGTCCCAGGAAGCCGTAGATCATACCCCTCTCTACACGAAAGGACAAATTATCGACTGCCACATGACTGCCATACTTTTTTGTCAGATTCTCTACTTCTATCACGTCTTCTGTCCTCCTACTTAACATTTCCGGTTATAGATTAATAACCGCTATTGTTCATTCTATGTGTAATGTGTGATGAAAATTTGTTGAAATTGTGATAAAAGTGTGTCCTGACATAAAAAAAGCAACCATTGAAAGCCATTGCTTCCAGTGATTGCCCATCATCACTTATACTATTCAAAAGGTATAAAAGATGTTCCCAGCTGGTCTCTTATTGCATTCTGATAACCCATCAGACCAATCATATCATTATAATAGGACGTTGATGTGTTTTGTTGCTGCTGTACCTGTTGTGTTCCACCTGCCTGCATATCCTGCTGGATTCCAAGCATTTCAGCAAAATCACCGGTTGCAGTACTTCCTGTATTTTTCAGCTCGCCACAATCTTTGACATACAGCTCGTCTTTCTTATCTGTAGCTGCAAGCACAAGGGGCTTGCCGGATTGTTCTGTCTGATCAGTTATCTTAGAGACTGGATTCAACGTATAAGGATTTCCATGAATAGAAGAAATACGATAACTATTCATTCCAGAGATTCCTGTAATTCCTGATACCATCATTCCCATACTCCTTTCCTAACCATTCGGTTTCCTATAGTATAGAATAATTAGCAGACATTTTCAATATTTATCAGTTATTTTTCTTTTTTAGATTTGGGTTCCTTCTCCTTGATCTCATCTACAAGCTTCTCTATCAAAAGTTTCTTCATATATACATCAAAGCTCAGTAAGCATATAAAGGAAAACAGCTTCAGGAACTCTTTACTCTCTTCCGGCGCATCTTCAAAGGTCTTCGTAGAATATTCATACTTCTCCATGACATCCTTCTTCAACGCATCTATCTGTTCTTTCTCCAGTCCAAATACTTCATCATATACAGATGCAATATCAAATTCTCCCTCTGTCTGGAAGAACTGCGTCGTAATTGGCTGCAACAGCGTCTGAATATCATTGATAGACAAGATTCCTTTATAATAGTAGATAAAGATCAGTACCAGCACATGCTCCTTGGAATATTTCTTCTTGATAGGTGGTGGTAACAGATCATTCTTTGCATAATTATTGATCATGGTCTTGGTCATGACTTTATCGTTCTCAGGATATCTGGAAGATTTTCTCAGGTTCTTATCCATAAAGGTAGTCACCTGATCCATATAAAGGTCAATATTGGGTATATCCTGTGACTTCACATAATCAATTCTGTCAAAACTTGCTAATATACTTTGTAATAAATCATTTGTGTCAATATGCATCGTTATAACCATGCCTTTCCAAATATGGGTTAGGAAAATCACATAATTTCCCTAACCCATATTATATAGTATTCAATACTACATATCAAGTAGTTTATGATAACAGCCATGCAAATCCCTTCATTGTTCGCTCTTCAGGCTGTGTAAAATGATTACCGGGATTCCATTCGAGAGTTACTTTCTCAACGTTCATATCCTCAGACAGTTGCTGATACATGGTTCTTGTAGCAACCCCTACTGTTGCCATAACAGGATTTCTGGTCTTCTCTTCCCTGATTCCAAGGCTCAAGTAGATTCTGCTCTGCTCGCGTACCATATGCTGTTTCGTATATTCCATCCACCCTGGGAACCAGAAGGAAGCTGAACATGCCGCTACTCCTGTAAATATCCCCAGTTCGTAAAAAGCCCACATTGCAAACAATCCAGACAGTGAATATCCACCTATCAATAGTCTTTTCTCTTCCAGCTTCATCTGATATATGTTTTCCAAACCTGGAAAACATTCCTTCTCCAGCCATTTCAAGGTTTCTGCTCCCTCTCCTGCAAAGCCTTCTTTCCCATATACAGCCGGCGCACTCCATGGTGAAAGCTGTGCATTCCAGTCTTCTATTTCACATGAGACGAACCAAAATGACACCTGTGTCGTTTCCTTTAACTGCCGATACACTTCTTCTATCGTATCTTTCTCATGTTCTCCTGTAAACCAGAAAATCACATTCTCTGCTGTCTCATCCCCATATATCTGACACCCACGTCCCCCGATTACAATTCTTCTCTCACTCATAACTCCCACCTGCCTCCCTATAGCATCTCACAAATCCCTGCCTAATTCAATCTTTTTCCATAAGGTCCGCCGCAGTTCATAGCAGTTCGACTCACTTGCCCTGCCCCCTCACGCATCAACCTCTGACAGTTTAGTCTGCGAACACGTCAAGGCTGTAAGGACTTCTAAGCACCTACGGCAGAAATGCTTCTATTACAAGCCCTGCGCCTGAAACTCGCCTGCGGCTCAGACAACGGCTCGGGCTTGCCTGCATTTCTTCCTTGCTGCCAAGAAGTACTAACAGCCATTCCTAAGGTTCGCAATCCCAAACTGTCAGAGGTTAATGCTGCTTAAAGCTTGCCAATCAAGACCGATAACTTTCTGTATACAGCCACGGGCTTATGACATGTTCGATGAATGCAGCTTAGGGAGTGATGTCTAGTGTTTCTTAGAACAAAGAACAAATGCTTGCAAGCCGGGCGCAACTGTCTGAGCCAGAATGGCGAGTTTTGCGCCCGGCTTGTACGTTAAGCATTTGAGATGCAGTTCTTAGAAACTCTTACATCACGTACGTTGCAAATGAATCAAACTGGCATGACCCGTGGCGTCACTCAAAAAGCAAAAGGAAAGGGAGTACGAATCTGTGATTCGTACTCCCTTTCCTTTTAGTTGACTCTATGATACCCTTTGGGAGCTTTTGGTTGAAACCATTCGTCTCCATGTTTTATAAGAAGGATGATAACGAGAATAAGTATTACACCCGCTGCTATGCAAATCCACTGTACGAGACTGATCATACTGAGGTTGAAGCAACGTACATTGATCCACATCTGATTGATGTTGGCATTGCCCTCCTCATCAAAGTACAGCATGACTGCACTACGTGCAATCACATCCTGGCTTGGGTACTGCGCAGCGAGCTGTCTGTGTGTCTGCTCCTCTGGTGCTGTGATGACATATCTCTCATCCTCTGCATCCCCGGAGAAGAAATATCCAAGTGGATAGTCTATCACATCTTCTTCATCCTCATCTGCACCATAGTTGTTTTCCAGATATTCAAAGACAAGATTGCTGTCGCCTCCGGCTATAGCAGATGTATAGCCGATATAGTACATATTGCGTACTGCACTTTCCGGCTTGGACAGGTAATTGATAAACGCTTCTGCTGCCTGCTTCTTTGCCATATCGTTGCCAATTCCACTCTTTAACATGACCCATCCGTCGAACCACAGGTTCGTACACTCTTCTGGTACTGCCCAGTTCAGGACGAAATCATCCTCTTGCGCCTGATCCATTGCATAGACTGCATCACCAGACCATTGCAGACTGGCAAGTACTTTACCCGTAATCATATCTGCCTTTCCACTGTCTGTCTCAAAGGAATATACATTTCGGCGGATTTCCTTCAGCTTTGCTTCTGCATCATCTATGGTGTCTTTTCTCGTATCATTCATGATATCTGACAGCTTCTGTTGATAGTCGGCTTCTGAGCGAAAATCCTCATTCATTAAAGTATCTGTATTCAAAATTGCCAACGTTGGGAAATAAGCATCTCTTACATTATCCTTGATTGTAACCTGTCTGTGGAACTTCTCATTGGACAGGATTGACCAGGTGGATGCTTCTTCCTGTGTTACTTCGTCCGGATTGTATATCATTCCCGTGACGCCCCACATATAACCGGCTGCATAATCAGACCAGGGTTCTCCGTTAATCTCATGTTCATCAAAGACCTGCTTAATATAAGGAGAAAGCCCTTTCATATAATAGTTATTGTCATTTGTCTCATCAAAAAAATCATCTGATAAAGGTTCCAGCCTGTTCTCCGTCATAAGCTTCATGATCATATAATCCGAAGGACAGACCAGATCAAACACATTACCAAGGTTCAACTGACTGTATAACTCTTCATTCGTACCAAAAGTGGAATATTCCACTTTTACACGCACTCCATAATTCTCGTAGTACCAGTCTTCAAACTCTTCTACCAGCGACTTGTCACCAAATATATCTCCGCTGGGCAGTTCAATTCTCTCGTCCTCATCCCAGCCACCTTCATCAATATATTCTTCCCAGTTGCACACACGCAGGGTAATCGTGTCATTTGCCGCAGATACATTCATAGGGACAGCACTGCACACGGTCATGAATCCCAAACCCATTATCGCAGCTGTCATAACTTTATTTCTCATCATCAGCACCAGCCTTTCTATGAGTAATCCTGTTTCCAGCCAGCACCACCGTTAATATAATAACGAAGATGACTGTAGACAATGCCCAGAGAGCAGTCTTAATCTCCGTATGAGATCCCTTCGTAGCATTTACTACATATGTACTGATCGTGTCAAAAGTCGCAGGCTTCGTATAAGTTGTAATAAAATAATCATCCAAAGACAATGTAACTGACAGCATGAAGCCGGATACGATACCCGGAACAAGCTGTGGGATTACTACCTTGAACAAAGCTACTCTTGCATTAGCACCCAGGTCTCTTGCTGCCTCATAGATACTATTATCCATCTGTTTCAACTTAGGCAGTACAGACAGATAGACAAAAGGCGCTTCCAGTACCACATGACCCGCTACCAATGGAAACAGCGTCTCCTTATCCATTCCCAGTACAACGATCATCAGAACGCATAATGAGAAACCAGTCACAACGTCTGCATTGATGACCGGGATCTGGTTTACGAACTGAATCAGCTGTTTAGGACCTTTTTTACAATAAAAAGCTCCAATTGCACCTATAGTTCCAAGAATTGTTGCCACCAGAGCAGACCCGAAAGCCAGCAGGAATGTACCACCGATCATGCCTCTAAGATCCGGTGTCGTGAACAGTGTCACATAATTTTGCAGGGAAAAATTGCCCTTTGTACCAATCGTTGCCGTATCAGTAAAGCTGTAAACTGCCAGCATCAGCACCGGCAGATATATAAATAACAGAACCAGTGCCAGCCATGAAGAGTGTAAGATTCTCTTGATCATAATACTCCCCCCCTGCTTGTCTCTTCTTCATTAAATCCATTGGTTGCCCATGTAATCAGGAAAATAATTGCCAGCAGCACAATAGAGATCATGGAACCACTATGCCAGTCGTAAGCACTGAAATAGCTTCCAATCAGACTACCCATAATATAAGTACTGTTATAGAGCATGTCCAATATAACGTAGTTCGTCATGGATGGTAAGAATACCATCGTAATTCCACTGATCAGTCCCGGCATACTCAGTGGAAATGTTACTTTCATAAATGTAACAACCGGGCTGGCTCCCAGATCTGCTGCTGCTTCCAGATAGGATTTATCCAGTTTACTCAATGTTGTATACAAAGGCAATATCATAAAAGGAAGAAAGTCGTAGGTCATACCAAGTACCGTATTGAGAAATGGATGATATGCCAAATTTCCCTCTATCATGGTAAGGACTTCTTTTAAAGCCACAACACGCAGTGTAAAATTAATCCACATAGGTGCTACAAACAGCACCAGAAGAACTGCCTTTTTCTTAAAATGACTTCGAGCCAGAATATACGCTGTCGGGTAAGCCACCAGTGTACAGCATACCGTTACTGTCAGCGCTACGACCAGACTATAGCAAAGTGTACCGATGGTATTCTGATTGGTAAAGAATCCAATAAAATTAGCTACTGTAAATCTGCCCTCTCCATTGGTAAATGCATAGTAAAAAACCACCAATACAGGAGCAATTACAAAGCAAAGCAAAAATATCACATAAGGAATGCTAAGCTGCTTCCTCTGAAAACGCAAATTCATCTTAATCCATGCTCCTTCTAGTTATCCTGCTCAAAGGAAAGTTCTATGCTCTCCTTTGGAATCAATACTCTGACATAGTCATTCTCGTTCCACAGATATTCATCATGAAGGTGGATATCCTCTTCCGTTCTGGTTCTGACAATATAGTGATAATGGTCGCCTTTATAAATAAGAGAAACGATATGTCCACAGATTCCCTCGCCCTCTGTATCATCACTCATGGAGACTGCATCCACAGGAATCTTGACACGTACCTTGACTCCATCCGTGTAGATTTCACTGCCATTAGCATCTACCAGAATACCATCTGCATTGATTGCAGAACCTGCATATAATTTCGTCACATCACATTCATACTCACCATCAGCAAAACGCACTGTGTAATTTCTGGTAAGTTCACCATCAAATACGTTATGATTGGTCTCAGCCAGAATTACATGAATACCGTCCGGCTCCAGACACATACCTATTGTATCCCCTACTTTCGCACTCTTGGTACTCTGAATCACAACTTCATTATCCCCGGACTGTACAATAATCTCATAATGCATGCCTTTGAAAATAACGGAGTTGACTACACCTGTAATCGTTCCCTGCTCCGGTGTGGTCATAATGATATCCTCTGGACGCACTACAACATCTACCTTGGCTCCTACCGGCATATCATCCAGACAGACAAAATCAGCGCCACAGAAGTGTACCATCTTATGACCTGACATCTTGCCATCGTAAATATTACTCTCGCCAATGAAATCCGCTACGAATACAGTATTCGGCTCATTATATATCTCTTCCGGCGTACCAATCTGCTGAATCATGCCATCTGACATGACTACCACCTTATCAGACATGGTAAGCGCCTCTTCCTGGTCATGGGTAACATAGATAAAAGTAATGCCCAGTTCCTTATGCATTGCCTTCAATTCCAGCTGCATTTCCTTACGCATCTTCAGATCCAGTGCTCCTAACGGTTCATCCAAAAGCAGTATTTCAGGCTCATTTACAATCGCTCTTGCAATCGCAATTCGCTGCTGTTGTCCACCCGACAATGTTGTAATACTTCTTTTTTCAAAGCCTTCCAGGTCTACAATTTCCAACGCATGACGCACCTTATCCCTGATCTCTCCACGGGAAAGCTTCTCCTGTCTGGTCAGTGTCTCCCCTGTCGCATTTTGATAAGTTACCGTCTTGGTCTTTAACTTCAAGCCAAACGCAATATTGTCATATATATTCAGATGTGGAAAAAGGGCATAACGCTGGAACACGGTATTGATTGGTCTCTTATTGGGTGGAAGCTGGCTGATATCCTTGCCATTTAACAGAATCTGTCCATATGTTGGAATATCAAAGCCGGCAATCATACGTAACGTAGTTGTCTTGCCACAGCCTGACGGTCCCAGAAATGTAACAAATTCTCCTTTCTTGACCTGAAGATTAAAATCCTT
>CAVBMG010000069.1:0-18932 GCA_963596435.1 Agathobacter sp. | reverse complement strand
TTCCTGCAAAGTAGAATTTACCTTTTCAAAGTGGAATTTACTTTTTCAATTCACCAAAATAATTTCTGGTGTCAATTTCTTATGGAAACAATTAGCAGTTTTTAAAGCAAATTAACAGAAAAACGTTGATTACACAAGTATTTCAAGGTAGAATACTAATAAGGGGCATGAAGGTGGTGAAATGGATAAACTACATAGAAAAAGACAGAGTGTGAGCGTGTGGCTGCTGGTTATAATCATGGTGGTCTGTATAGGTCTCATGAATTCGGTAGCTGAGCAGGGCATAGAGGATTACTGTATGTTGGCTTCAGACTGGAATATACAGGTGAATCACACGGATTATGCAAATGTTGACCTGGGTGAGTTCCGTATGGATGCAACCCAGAAAGGAGATTATGTCAGCATGCAGACCAGACTGCCGCAGAAGAAGATATCCAATCCTGTACTCAGAATCTATACGATTCATTCGGAGGTCAGCGTAGAGCTGGATTCACAGGAAATATATCATTACGGGCAGGCGTTAAATGCACAGAACCGCCTTCTTGGTTATGGATATCATTTTATAGATTTACCGGATGATTACATGGGAAAGAATCTGACAATACAGCTGTGGGTTACAGAAAATAATGCATTTACTTATCTGGAGACACCACAGATAGACAATGAACTGACAGAAATGCGTAATTATATCATGCAGAAGAAGGTTCCATTGGCGGTGAATCTGTTTCTGATCGTTTTTGGTATCTGTCTGCTCATGTCGAGTGCTTTGTTTGCCGGAAGAAATATTAAATTTGGTCAATTAATCTGCGTTGCAGGCTTTTCCATAGGAATAGGATGCTGGTCGCTTTGTAATTATGATTTGATCATTTTATTTACCTATGATATGCGGCTCAAGGTTCTTATGGAATTTATATCGCTTTACGTAACACCTGTATTTGTCATGTTGTATTTTGGGACAGATGCTACGGAGAAGAGGAATAAAGCATATCGGATTGCATATTATATGGCAATTTTTTGTCAAAGTATGCTGGCTGTACTGTCAATTATTTTCCAGGCGACGAATCTGGTTCATCTGCCGGCAATGTTGAAATATGAACATATACTGCTGGTGCTTATTTTTTCAGGAATTGTCGGGGTTACAATATATGATTTCAAAAAGCATAATATTCACAATCAGGCATTGATATTGGGAATAGGAATTATGATCGTCATTGGACTGACGGATATTTTCAGATTTAATATGGACAAGTTCAATATTGCAAGGCATGCGGGACGTTATACGAGCAATCTGTGTATAGGCGCCTTGGTGTATGTGCTGGCACAGATTATTGATTTCAGTACGGAAATCAGTAAAAAGTTATATGAGTCTGCGCAGAGAGATATACTGGAGAAGATGGCATATACGGATGAGCTGACGGGTATTGCCAACAGGAGAAGGTGCGAAGAAGAATGGGACAGAATTGAGAAGACCGATAACTACGGGATTCTTGCCTTTGATCTGAACCATTTGAAGAAGATGAATGACACCCATGGACACGAAAGTGGAGATAAGCTGATTCGCAGCTTTGCAGAATGTATACAGTCGGCATTTGGCAGACATGCAACGGTCGGCAGAATGGGCGGGGACGAGTTCATAGTCATATTTGAAGATATGACAGGAATTGATATAGAGGAACAGCTGGAGTCCTACAAGAAGGAACTTGCAAAATGCAATAAGGCAAATCCAGACCTGCACATAAGTGCAGCATATGGCTTTTGCAGTAAGGCGGAAGAACCTGATCTTGGTGCAAAAGAAATATACAGAAAAGCAGACGGCAGAATGTATAAATGCAAAGTTGCTATGAAATGTCAAAGAACAAAAGAATAATGGAGGATACAAAGTATGACAGAATCACAATACGTAAGGGCAAATAAAAAGGTCTACCCGGTAGTATTGGGGCAGTTCGCAATTATGATTTTCAGAACGGTTTTTAAGCTGGTAACGGCATTTTCAATCCAACAGTGAATCCATGAGCAATATTGCACAGAGTACGGTAAGTACTGCAGAGGCAATCCAACAGCAGGCGCTTATGTGCAGTGAGATTCAGAAGAATACAGATACAGCAGAGAATGAAACCGTACATATGATGGAAAAATCCAATGCTACAATGGATAATGTGGCAGAGGGTGCCAAGCTGGTAGCAGGACTGAAAGCACAGGCAGACGAAGTAGAGAGTGCAAGTAACCTGGCAGCAGAATCCACCCGTCAGGTCAATAACAGAGCAGAAGAGGTAAAAGGCATTGTCGCCACGATCCTCAGTATTTCCAGTCAGACGAATCTGCTGGCACTGAATGCATCTATAGAAGCGGCAAGAGCAGGAGAAGCAGGTAAGGGCTTTGCTGTTGTAGCAGAAGAGATCAGACAGCTTTCAGAGCAGACCAAGGGTGCAACCAATAAGATCACAGAGATCATTCAGGATCTGAATGCAGATGCACAGAAGGCAGTAGAGAGCATGGAGCATTCTTCCCAGTCTATCAAAGAGCAGACAGAAATGATTGATATAACAAAGGATAAGTTTGAGACGATTGATAAGGAAATGAAGGAGTTACTTGGTGTGATCAATTCTATTGAAACAGTCATCAAGTCCATTATTGACAGTACCAATACGATATCTGAGAACATTTCCAATCTGTCAGCAACCAGTGAAGAAATCGCTGCAGCTTCTACAGAAGGACAGCAGATGGCAGAAGGAGCAGTTACAGAGATGACAAGAGCCAAGGATGTCATTGATGCGACTTATATGCTGGCACAGGATCTGAAAAATCATGCAGAATAAATAAGAATGAATAAGAAACAGCCGATAATTTCCTGCCCGTTTCGACCATGGCAGACAAATTATTCGGCTGTTTTATTGTCTTTTATGGAAGAAATACGCAAAAGCTGCATAAATGCCGTATTTCCTGCGATAAGTAGCAGTTGCACATGCAAGGGGGCATCTTTATAATGGAACTTGCCAAATTGTGGTGTATTTAGACAGGGAATGGGCAAAGGCGGCAAAATGAACGATGCTTTGCACAGGAACTGTTGGAAATTGGAGAGGAATAGAATGGAGCAGCTTAAAGTAGTAACACAACAGGATAATGAAAGAATGTTCCGCATGATAAGTGATTTAATTTCCAAAGACAAAGAATTTCAGATTATGATTACAGTACCTTCCGGCAGACAATACGAGCAGAATCAGGTTGGGGAAGAGAAGAGAATACCGAAGGAATACAATCTGGAGAAGGATGTTACAGACATGATCCATGAGATCGGAGTACCGGCGCATATTAAGGGATATCAGTATCTGAGAGAGGCTATCATGATGTCTGTGGAAGATGTGGAGATGCTTAATTCCATTACCAAGATACTGTATCCATCTATTGCCAAGAAATATCAGACAACGCCAAGCAGAGTAGAGAGAGCCATCAGACATGCCATAGAAGTGGCGTGGAGCAGGGGCAAAATGGAGACTTTGGATGCACTGTTTGGTTATACCATTAATATAGGAAAAGGCAAACCTACTAATTCAGAATTTATAGCGCTTATTGCTGATAAAATCAGACTTAATATGCGTTAACATAAGAATATGACAAAGTTATGAGTCTATTCTTTACATTATCGGGTCAACTGGTGTATAATTTAGATAAATGTATCGTTCTTTCAAAAGGAAATGAGAAGGAGTTCAACGGGATATGAAGAAAATATTGTTTGTAGCTTCAGAAGGAGTACCATTTATCAAGACCGGAGGTCTTGCCGATGTTGTAGGCTCGTTGCCTAAGTATTTTGACAAGAGATATTTCGATTGCAGAGTCATTCTGCCAAAGTATATGTGCATGAGCGATAAAGTAAAGTCCATGATGAGATACAGGACACATTTTTACATGGATTTCATGGGAATGAATGAATATGTAGGTATTATGGAAACAGAGTATGAAGGCATTACTTATTACTTTATTGATAATGAGAAATTCTTCAACGGATTCAAGCCTTATGGAGATAATACCATTGAAGAGATATCCAAATTTGTCTTCTTCTCCAAGGCTGCATTGTCCATCCTTCCGGTCATTGATTTCAGACCGGATGTGATTCATTGTCATGACTGGCAGACAGGTATTCTGCCGGTGTACTTAAAAGAGCGTTTTGCAGGCGGAGAATTCTACCGTGGAATCAAGTCTGTTATGACGATCCACAATCTGAAATTCCAGGGAGTATATGACATCAATACGATACAGAATATTACGGGATTGGATAGCTCTTATTTCACACCGGACAAGCTGGCGTATTACAAGGACGGCAATCTGTTAAAGGGCGGTCTTACCTATGCAGACGCAATTACCACAGTAAGCCAGACTTATGCGGAAGAGATCAAGACTGATTTCTATGGTGAGCATCTGAATGGACTGTTAAATGCCAGAAGCAAGGACTTACGTGGTATTGTGAATGGTATTGATTATAATGAGTATAATCCTGAGACAGATCAATATATCATCCGTAAGTATAACGCTGATAATTTCCGAAAAGAGAAGATCAAGAACAAGCGTGACCTTCAGAAGCAGTTGGGACTGGAAGAGAACGATAAGAAGATGATGATCGGTATCGTCTCCAGACTGACAGACCAGAAGGGTATGGATCTGGTAGCATATGTAATGGATGAGCTTTGCCAGGATGAGATACAGCTGGTAGTTCTTGGTACAGGTGAAGAGAAGTACGAGAACATGTTCAGACATTTTGACTGGAAATATCACGGCAAGGTATCTGCCAATATTTATTATTCAGAAGAGTTGTCCCACAGAATCTATGCATCCTGTGATGCTTTCCTGATGCCATCTCTGTTCGAGCCCTGTGGACTGAGTCAGTTAATGGCACTTCGTTATGGTACGGTTCCTATTGTACGTGAGACTGGTGGCTTGAAAGATACGGTAGAGCCTTATAACGAATATGAGAGTAAAGGTACCGGATTTAGTTTCTCCAACTACAATGCCCATGAGATGCTGAATACCATTCGTTATGCTGAGAAGACATATTATGATAAGAAACGTGAATGGAATAAGATTATTGACAGAGCCATGGCAACAGATTATTCATGGAGCGTGTCAGCATTGAAGTATCAGGAGATGTACGATTGGTTGATCGACAACAATTAAGATTACACAAAGCCACTTCATAAGGAAGTGGCTTTTTTCGGAGGTAAGATATGGCTTTTGATGGAATTACAATTGCATCCATCGTAAGAGAAATGAAGAATCAGATAGAAGGAGGCAGAATCTATAAGATTGCCCAGCCTGAGAAGGATGAACTGCTTCTTACGATTAAGAACAATGGAGGGCAGGTCAGGGTGATCATGTCCGCAGATGCGTCTTTGCCTTTGTTGTATCTGACGCAGGAAAATAAGACAAGCCCTATGACAGCACCGAATTTCTGTATGCTGCTGCGTAAGCATCTGCAAAATGCAAGAATCGTAGCTGTGAATCAGCCTATGGGACTGGAGCGTATCGTGAAGCTGCAGCTGGAGCATCTCAATGAATTGGGTGATTTGTGTACGAAATATCTGGTCATTGAGCTTATGGGTAAGCACAGTAATATTATTTTCTATGATGATCAGAATGTGATCATAGACAGTATTAAACATATATCAGGTATGGTCAGCTCTGTTCGTGAGGTATTGCCGGGAAGAGAGTATTTTATTCCTAATACACAGGATAAAGAAGACCCTCTTACAGCGTCCAGAGAGGAAATACACAGAGTACTGACAGCGGTATCCAGACCGGTATTTAAGGCAATCTATGGAAGCTTTACCGGTATTTCACCCTGCATAGCCCATGAAGTCTGCTATCGCGCCGGAGTGGATGCAGATAAGCCATCAGGAGAGTTGACAGAGGCAGAGATGGATGCGGTCTGCAGCAGCTTCTTGCAGATTATGGGGGATGTGAAAGAGGGAAGTTTTGTTCCTAATGTAGTATATGAGAACAACCAGCCGGCAGAATATGCCGCAGTTCGATTGACTTCCTATGCAGATGACAAGGTTGTACTGTATGATAGTATGTCTGAACTGATAGAGCATTATTATGCGGAGAAGAATATTGTCACAAGAATACGTCAGCGTTCTGTAGACTTGCGCCGTGTAGTGCAGACTGCCATGGAGCGTAATGTGAAGAAATATGATCTACAGGTGAAGCAGCTGGAAGATACGCAGAAGAGAGAAAAGTACCGTATCTATGGGGAATTACTTAATACCTACGGTTATGGGGCAGCAGAGGGCGCCAAATCACTGGAAGCATTGAATTACTATACTAACGAGATGATTACGATTCCTCTTGATCCTACTCTGACAGCCGGAGAGAATGCGAAGAAGTATTTTGATAAATATCAGAAGCTGAAGCGTACTTATGAGGCACTGACTACTTTGACGCAGGAGACGAAAGAAGAGATCGAGCATCTTGCATCCATCAGTACAGCGCTGGATATTGCGCAGAAGGAAGAAGACCTGGTGCAGATTAAGGAAGAGCTGATAGAGAGTGGTTATATCAGGAGAAAAGGCGGTACGAAACGTGTGAAGATCACCAGTAAGCCTTTTCACTATATCAGCAGTGATGGATTTGATATTTACGTAGGAAAGAATAACTATCAGAACGAGGAACTTACATTCAAGTTCGCTACAGGTAATGACTGGTGGTTCCATGCCAAAGGCATGCCCGGCTCTCACGTAATCGTGAAGACCAATGGTGCGGAAATGACAGACAGAGCCTATGAAGAGGCTGGAAGACTTGCAGCGTATTATTCACAGGCAAAAGGTCAGGAGAAGATTGAGATTGATTACACACAGAAAAAGAATGTAAAGAAGCCTAATGGTTCAAAACCGGGATTTGTTGTATATTATACGAATTATTCCCTGGTAATTGATTCTGACATCAGTGGATTGCAGCTGGTCAAAGAATAAATAAAATGCCTTGCGGATCAGAATAAGACCGCAAGGCATTTTGTTGCTTATTTTCTGTTTTGCTTTTGAATCAGTATCCATAATCCGGTGAAGATAACAAGACTGATTACTGTAATCAGTATACCGGCATTAAATCCCTCAGGATAGTAGGAGAGCGCTATTGTATGTTCACCCTCTGTCAGATAAGTACTGATCATGGTATCTTCAAAGAGATCCATAGTAGCTTCTTTGCCATCTACCAGAAGTGTCCAGCCTGGTTCATAAGGAATGGACAGAACCAGTTCTCCAGGAGTCGTAACTGTAATATGACCATTCATATGCGTTTCATCATAAGAATCTACAGTCATAGTCTGCTGACTTAGTCTGTCTGTGAATTTGCCAAGTACATCCTCATCTACACTGTAGGCAACCAGATTCAGATCTTCGCCGTTTTCAGAGGTCAGAGTGAGGTAAGAGCCAGCTTCATGATAACCCAGATCCAGAATGTATTTCTTCTTGATGGTCTTGAAAGTCTTATCTTCAGAACCGTAACGCAGCTTAATGTTATCAATCTTGGTATTGCTGGTATAAGCATACAGATGGGCAGAAGTCTCCACATCAATTGTAGCGCGTCCGCCGTCCTGTTCTACTGTGACAGGAAGAAATACATCTTCCTGAATACCCAGAGTGTTTACCAGATAATTCTGACGTTCAATAGGATTAAGGTGATCCACATAACTGGTCGTGTCATCCTCATGCATATTCTCTTCCACATCATCTACACTGCTGAACAGTTCTTCCAGAGAATCATCAGCTGACTGTGACTGTAAACCGTCAGAAGCGGAGCCGGTCAGAGCATTGTGGTGAGCTGTGATGGTAGCCATATCTGAGGAAGATACCATATCAGAAGAAATCATAAATCCCAGAGGAAGGGAATAATTGTTGCGATACAGATATAATTTGCCTTCTGTATCAGCCAGACTAAACAGGGTATCATAGCCTCTGTCTATTGTATACAGCATATAGCGGTTAGCCAGTAATGCGGCTGTTATCGGCGTAGCACCATCATAACAGTAGTATACACGGCTGCTCTTCATACCGTATTTCTCATAGAAATCCTTTACCAGAGCATTGGAGGTGGAAGAGAAGTAGGAGGCAGATGGAAAACCAATCAACATGGCATCATTCTGCGTTCTACGTGCGAATTTCTCAAAACGGAAGAAATCGCCGTCCTCTTCTTCCATGGTGCGCTTAGTCAGTGTCTGATAAGAATCATAGTTTGACAAATATGTACTTCTTGACACAGTAGAGACACTGGTCAGATACATATTGGCACCGGATTCTGCGATGACCAGGGCAAAGGTCAGGATTGCCAGTATCCGTGTAGCATTCTGGTGCAGTCTGTAGCCGTGGATGAGACCGGCATAACATATAAGGAAGATACCTGTGAACAGGAAACATGCGCCTGTAAAGGAATCATCAGTAATCAGCTTCTCACATAACAGGATAAAAGCCAGTACACCCAGGAAAAGTCCCATGATTTCATTACCTGAATGCTCACGGATGTGCAGAAAGGCTTCAAAACACATGGCAAGCAGCAGGAAGATATACAGGAAGGACTGTCTTGCAGGCAATGAGTCAGGATAGTTCAGACCATGCCAGATGAAATTCAGTACATTGGTTGAATAGCTGATCAGGATAAAAGCCAGCAGAATCAGCTTAGGTGCTTTCTCTCTGATAGGAATCTTCTTCTGCATAACATAGAGAGGCAGGAGAAGAAATGCTGCGACACCACAGTAAATATTGGGCCAGTGATCCAGTCCGGTCTCTACTGTTACATTGAAACAGTGTCTTGCCAGCATATCAATGACAGAGAAGTAGGATTTCACCGTTTTAGGAAAATTAATATCACTGAATTCTGTAAATTTCAGTGCTGCAACTTCCGGCAGCAGCAGAATTGCGGCAATACCACCGGCAAGCAGGGAATAGACCCCGAATCGGATAATGGCTTTTACATAATAATTCTGCAGACGGGCAGGAAAAGGAACTGCCAGGGGTCTTGAGATATCCTGATTGTGCGGGTTTCTGCCTGCAAGTAATACAACAAAGTACAGAACCAGAAAGATACAGATCATAATGGACAGATAATAGTTGGACAGGATGGACAGAGCAAGCATCACGCAATAGAGTCTGCCATCTCCCTGTTCTACGAGCTTTTCCAGAGCCAGAATGATGATCGGCGCCAGCACGATGCAGTCCAGCCACATGACATTCCAGCTGTAGGCAGCCATATAACCGGACAGGGCATAGAATGTGGAAAAGAACAAAACAGCCCAGGTGTCAGTGTGGAAATGCTTCTTTAGATATACAGCAAAGGTCGTACCGCACAGACCTGTCTTGATGACCACCATATAGGTGATGAATTCCATCAGGTGTCCTTCCGGGCAGAAAATGACCAGCCAGTTTGTAGGGCTTGCCAGATAGTAGACATACAAAGCCAGGAAGTTGGAGCCGATACCGGTATTCCAGGAATAGAAGAGGCTCTCTCCATTTTTCAGTTTATGATAGAATTCCACCAGAAAAGGAAAATACTGATGGTACATATCAATATGCAGGAAAGAGCGGTCGCCAAAGGGATAGATTTCACGGATGGCGAAGATTACCAGCATAATGACAGCAGGAATAAGAAAAGCAAATAAATATAACTTGTTGAAAGTAAAACTTTTTTTGGTTTTCATCTTCTTGATCTCCACTTATTTTTGACTGAATATATTATAATACTGTAACGTCATATAATCTTGTAAAGTACTTTTCACATCTTTTACGGGAGTACTGATACCCTGGGCATTTTCAGCACGGATTGCAGTCAGGACAGGGTATTGTTCTTCAAGTTGTGACAGATAATTTCTGTAATCATAGAGAGGAAGTCCTGCGGCTCGCAATACGTGACCCCCCAGATAATTGGCGCTTGTCTCTACGTTGCCGGCTGCTTCGATGTCATAATTTGCCCAGATGATAAAAGGCACTTTATAACGAAGGGCTTCTTCCTCTTCTGTAAGTGAATCACCGGATTTGCCATTGATCTTCCAGACTGGCGCAGCCACAGAATTGGAGGGCTGGTGGTCGCCGAAGAATACAATGATCGTATCCTCATCTGCCTGGGAGAAATACTCTATCAGGTTCTCAAGAGCCTGGTCGGAGAGTTTGATCAGAGACAGATAATTGGGAAGAATCTTAGAGCTTGTGCCTTCTACTGTAATATCAGGATGGAAATTATCATATTCTTCACTGTAGGAAGAATGATTCTGCATGGTGACATTAAAGAGGAAGAAAGGCGTATTGGCATCTTTGTGCTCATATAATTCGATAATCTTGTCATAACAGGACTGATCGCTGACATATTTACGTATTTTTACCGGATTGACCCAGTCTTTCAGAGAATAGAAGGTGTCAAATCCCAGCAGAGGATATACCTTATCCCTGTCCCAGCCGGAAGCATTATATGGATGCATGGCAATGGTATCATATCCTATGGATTTCAGATAAGTGGCAATGGAATAATCATTGCTTTTTACATATTGCTGGTAGGCAACACTGCCCTGTGGCAGGAAAGCCATGCTGTTACCGGTCAGAAATTCAAACTCTGTATTGGCAGTATTACCACCAAGAACAGACACATTCAGATGACCTGATATGGTATTGGGAGTGCCTTCCTGCATCAGAGAATGGAGAAAAGGCATATAATCCTCATTCGTTTCAAAATCTCCAAGCACAGACAGATCAGAGAAGGCTTCGTTCATGATAACGATAATATTAGGTGTGTGTTCTGCTGATTCTGAGTTTTCAGTATCATAGGAAGCAAGAAGTGCAGCGGCGTCTTCTTTGTTATAGCCATCCGGCTTCTCTACCACGATATATTTTAACTCCATCAGAAAAGCGACAGCAGTACCGTCACGCTTACTCATAACAGTAGGAGTGAACAGCTTGTCATAGAGCTTGAATCGGGCAACTGTGCTGTCCTGATGCAGCATGGCAGTGAAGCCCCACAACAGTGCAAAGGACGCCAGAACACCGCCGACTCTGATACGCCAGTCTTTCTTTAATTCCAGAGTGACTTTGGATTCCAGAAGTATCAGAATCACAAATCCGATCAGTACGAAAACAGTTTCTTTGCTGAGTGTGTATTTGAAATTGTTGGCAACACTGGCAGCAGTACCGATTGACAGGATATCCCAGGGCATGATAGGCGCGGAACGAAATTCCAATACGTAGTAATTGGCAAGACCGATAATCATGAACAGGATAGTCTGACAGCGAAGAGCGGTCTTGAGCTTTCCGAACAGAAAGAGCAGAAGGGCCATGACCAACTCAAAGAGTACAATATTGAGAAGCTGGATTCTGATCTTCATGGTAGTGAACGGATTATGTGTATACCACTCAAACAGATATAATATAATAACAGGAAAAAGTAACATGGGAATAATATTTCGCAATTTCTTCATAATAGACCTCCATGCTGTTGCATAACAAAAACAGCTATCTTACAATAGCATTTTTGTTATGTTCTTTCAAGTCAGTTTGGGAAGTTCTTTTTTGATGGAATTGCGATATTCTGTAGGAGTACAATCCATGTATTTCTTGAATATCTTATTATAATAGCTGGTATTATTAAAGCCGACAGAACCGGCAATCTCGGATATGGAATCCAACGGCTTGCGGTGCATCCGCTTGGTGGACTCCAGAATACGGTATTTCATAAGGTATTCAAAAGGTGTTACATTTAAGGTACGTTTGAAACAACGGCAGCATTCGCTTTTACTGACCATGATAGAGCTGGAGATATCTTCCAATGTTACTGTCTCCATGAAATGCTCCTGTATATAGAGGATAGCCTGTTTCACACGCTGCTCATCCTGAACGGCTGTCTTGGGAACAGGACCGGGAGCGCTTTGGAAAGTGAGCTGGTATAGCTGATACCAGATGCGCAACAGGGCGGATTTGGTCAGAAGCTCATAGCCATCGTTTTTATCCTGATTAAGAGACAGGATTTCCTGCATACTGGACAGATAAATCGGATAATCAGATTTATCGGGATTGATATACACATGTTTCAGTATAGAATTATGGAGCACCGGCGTAATATATTTCTTCTCCAGCTCCAATTGTCCAAATCCCAGAATAAAAGAGGGATGGACAACAAGAGAATAAAGAGTACATGATTCATCAGAGGCTGGTGTGATAAAATGCCGGACGTTCTGATTAATGAAAACCAGATCCCCCTGTGAAGCCAGTATGTTTTCTTCTTCACAGGTAATATAGACCTGACCTGAGACAATATATTCTATTTCGACTTCTTCATGCCAGTGCCAACGGATGAGAAGAGGATCTGTCTGGGAAAATACAAGGCAGGATACTTCTAATGGGTAATCGTTCTGCATAAGATTACGGCTTCGCTTTGCATAATAATCGGGGTCTTCAAGTAAATGATAATCGGACATGGGGTGACTCCTTTCTATTTTAGTGAGGTACTTTCATATGAAAGTACATTGTTGGTTGTAATGCTAGTACTATAGTTTAACACATTTATGTGAAAAAAACATGGAAAAAACCAGCTGTATATTGTATAATTTTATGAAATACGGTGTATTGGTCATCAGGCAGTCGATTTATATGATACAGATAGGAAATGAAGATATGAAGGATAAATCTACAAAATACCTGGAGATTTTTTTTACAATAGCAGTCAGCCTGTTTTTTCTTGTGTTTATTATGCTGCAGGTCACAAACAGGGATGAGTTCTCACCGCTGAATCATAAAGTGGTAAATCTGGAGCAGGACGCCAGTCTGCTTCTGGAGGATGGAACGGTGATTCCTATTGAAGGAAAAGACGGATATTTCATGTATGCGGATGCCAGACCGGGTGAGACGCTTACGATTGTCATGCAGCTGCCCCAAATAGACAGACAGAACAGAGTGATTTCCGTATTTAATACGGAACAGGATGTTGGAATATACATAGATGGAGTAGAGCGTATCTATTATAATGACGAAGAGTACAGACTGGCAGGAAGTTACAGTGCCAGCCGTTTCGTGATGATACCGGTTTATGAAGAAGACAGTGGCCGTGAACTGAAGGTTACGTATAAGACATCAGTTGTGTTATATGCAGGCTTTATGGCATGCCCCAAGTATGCCAGGGAGCAGGATATGCTGTATTGGATATTCCTGCGGTATGCAGGACAGATAACTTCTGCGGTTCTTCTGCTTGCAGTTGGTATTATCTTTATTTTGTTCAGTATTGTTTTGTGGTATAAAAGGTGGGATGACAGAGGCATCGGATATCTTGGTGTATTCTCTATTGTAATGGCTGTATGGCTTTTATGTCAGTCCAATATGAGAAACTTTTACAGCAGTTATTTGAGTGGTGTGAATCTGATGGCTTTTTATATGATCAACATTATTCCGATACCGATTCTGATGTTTTTTAATAAGCTGATGAAATACAGATATCAGAGGCATATCAATCTGATGATTATGATAACGATTCTGAATACCATAATGTGTCTGACACTGGAATTTATGGGGATAGCGGATACGATTACAACGATTCCGATTGCCCATGTCATAATTACAGTATGTTGTGCTATATGTTTGACTGATTTCTGCAGATATATGAAGAGTGGGGATATTGTAGAGCCATTTGCAATGATCCTTGGCATGGGATGCTTCTTCTCTGTGGTTGTGATAGAAGAGCTTAATCTGCTGCTTTTTAACTGGTTCTTTGTAGGTAAATACATAGGCTATGGAGCACTGTTCTTTCTCATCTGTTTTGGCTATGCAGTATTTCGAAGCTCTGAGGAGCAGGAAAGAGAGTACCGGGAAGCAGTTAGGGCAAATAAGCTCAAAAGCAGTTTTCTGGGGAATATGTCTCATGAGCTTAGGACGCCGATCGGTACGATCCTTGGCATGAATGAAATGATTCTTAATGAGAGTGATAATGGGAAAATCCTTGGATATGCCCAGAATATCCGTAATGCGGGGAATATCCTGCTTGCACTGGTAAATGATGTTCTGGATTTTACCAAGATAGAAGCAGGTAAGATGGAGATAACTCCGGTTCGTTATGAATTAAGAAATATGCTCAATGATCTGCTGCAGGCGATAGGAACAAGAGCCGCCATGAAGGGACTGGCGATAGAGCTTGATGTAGAGAAGACAACACCCAATATTCTATATGGTGACGAGATGCGTATCAGACAGGCAGTTACCAATCTGCTGACCAATGCAGTGAAGTACACACAAAAAGGCGGCATTACGCTGAAAGTAAGATATGTAAATGTCGGCGAAGAAGAGCTGCGCCTTTACATCAGTGTAGCAGATACCGGCATAGGAATCCGCAAAGAAGACCAAAACAGATTATTCCAGTCTTTTGTAAGGCTGGATGAGAACAGAAACCGCAGCATTGAAGGAACGGGGCTTGGACTTGCAATCACCAGCTGCATAATCCAGTCCATGAACGGTAATATCGAGCTGGAGAGTGAATATGGAAAAGGCTCGACCTTTACGCTCTCGTTCTTACAGAAGATCGTGGACAATGCACCGGTTGGAGACTTTGAAGACTGGTATCAGTATCAGGTAAGACGCCCCAGACAGTATCTGGAACAGTATGAGGCAGAGGATGTACAGCTGCTTCTGGTGGATGATAATGTCATGAATCTGGAAGTCATCAAGGGACTTCTTGGCAAAACCGGAGCGGTAATAGATGCAGTGACCAGTGGCAGAGAATGTCTGGAGATGGTAAAAAAGAAGAACTATGATCTGATCCTTATGGATCATATGATGCCTGATATGGACGGCATTGAGACTTTTCAGAAGATTCAGGAGTCCAGACCAAAGGGTGGCTGGCATACACCTGTTATTGCATTGACAGCCAATGCAGTATCCGGTGCAAGGGAGGAATATCTCAGGTATGGATTTGCAGATTATATTGCAAAACCCGTAGAATACAAGAAATTAATAGAAACCATGAAGAAATTCCTGCCTGATAAGATAAAACTCCGCACAGAGGTTGCCAATACCCGGATACTGTGCGAGGATTATCTGGAAAGAAAGGAAATTCATGTGCAGGAGGCACTTAAATATACAGCGGGCGATTTTGACCAGTATATACATCTGCTGGAGCTGTTTACGATGGATAAGGAGAGGAGTAAACAACAGGCGCTGACAGAAGCCTATGAGCAGTTCAACTGGAAGAACTACGTTACTTATGTACATGGTCTGAAGAACTGTGCGCGTATGATAGGGGCAGATGATCTTGCGGATATGGCATATGAGCATGAATGTAAGGGCAGGGAGCATGATAAGAAATTCCTGAAACAGAATTTCCATATTTTATTAGATAAATGGAATCATACAGAAGATATCATCCATGAGTATCTGGAGCGGAATCTTAATTCTGAGAATAAAAAGGACAGCACAAAACCAGGGCTTTCGGATGAAGAGTGGGGAGAAATAAGAGATAAGATTGTTGCGTATCTGGATGTCTTTAAAAAGAAAGAGGCACTTGGACTGTTAGAGAGTCTTAATAGGTATGAATTGGATACGAGACAGCAACAGGTTGTAGAAGAGGCAGTTAAGGCAGTTAAAAGTTATGATTATGAGAGAGCAATCATGTTGCTTCGGCAATATGAACTGCATTAGGGCTATGAATGAAGGAAGGATAATATAGTATGCAGACAGTAGTAACGCCTGAAGAGCAGAAGAAGGTATTGGAGATGGAGAAAATGAAGCGCAGTCTGGAATTGCAGCTTCAGGAAATGGCAAGAAAAGTGGAAGAACAGAAACAGCAGATCGCCATGGCAATGCGTGATCCGCTGACTGGTCTGCGTAACAGAGAAGGAGTCGCAGATCAGATCAATACCCTTTTAAAGAAAGAGACCAAAGGAACTTTCTTTATTATGGATATGGATAATTTCAAATGTGTGAATGATACTTACGGACATGTGGAAGGAGACCGGGTATTGGTTCGGTTCTCATCAGCCCTTCGCAAGGTGATTGAATCAGAGGATATTGTGGCAAGACTTGGAGGCGATGAGTTCATTGTATTTAGTCCGGGACTGTATCACAAGAATATGATAGAGAAAAAGGCGGCACACATTATCAGACGTATTGAGAGGGAACTTGTTACACCGGGAAGATTGATAAAAGTAACAGTCTCTATGGGAATTGCATTGTCTCCAACGGATGGTGTGACATTTGAAGCACTATATACTAATGCAGATAAGGCATTATATTTTGTGAAAAATGATGGAAAGAACGCTTTTCGTTTCTATGAAGAAATGAATGACAGTAAAATAAAAAATTGTACGCTTAGGGCATCCATTGAAGAAATTACATCAAGGTTAAGGGAGAAGAAAATGGAAGGATCATTTGTAGTAGAATATGGTAATTTTGAGAAAATATATCGTTTTCTGGAGCGAAACATTGCAAGAGAGAACAGAGAAGTACAATGTGTGTTGTTCACGATAGATGAGCCTGAGGATGAAGCCTTTGACAGTATTGCACTGCAACGTCAGATGGAGCATCTGGAACATGCAATCACCTCTTCTCTTAGAAAAGGCGATGTGACAACAAATTACAGTTCCAGTCAGATGCTGGCACTGCTTATGGATGTCAATCAGGACAATTCCAAAATTGTGATAGACAGAATATTACAGAAATATCGGCAGGAGGCTGGAGAAGATGCAATGGAGATTCTCTATGAATCACAGCCTCTTCTGCCTGAGGAACAGGTCTATTAGAGATAAAGGATAAATATATGTATACAGTATTAGTTGTAGATGATGAACCAGCCAATTTACAGATGGTGGAATATACATTAAGTGATGAATATGATGTTGTTCCGGTCAAAAGCGGACAGATGGCATTGAAATATCTGGACAATAACATACCGGATCTGATTTTGCTGGATATTCTTATGCCACAGATGGATGGGTTTGAAGTATATCATAGAATCAGAGAGAAAGAAGCACTAAAGGACATCCCTGTTATCTTTCTGACTGCCGCCAATGATGTTGACACAGAAGAGAACTGTTTTGAGATAGGCGCAGTGGATTTTATTGGTAAGCCTTTTGAACCAAAGATTGTACTGCGGCGTGTCAGACGTACACTGGAACTGATACATAAGAATAGTGAGAAGGGATATGTCCTGAAACAGGATAATGCCCGTGATATAGAGACAGATAAAGAAAAGACACTTGCTGTAACAGTAAATGGAATGGATATCCGAATATTCCAGTCGGAGATTTATTATATAGAAGTGTTTAATAATACCTGTATTATCAGGACTGTAAACCGGGAACTTTCAGTAAGAGAGACATTGGACCATATGCAGCAGAGACTGGATGAACATTTTATTCGTGCAGGCAGAAGCTATCTGCTCAATGTAAGATATGTTGCAGAGCTTGCAGATGATATGGTAATCATGCAGAATGGGAAGAGAATTAAGCTTCCAAGACGTAATAAGAAGGAAATCGGTCAGGAGATTCTATTAAAAGCAGGACATTTAAGTGTATAAACATTTGTTGCCATTTACCACAGAAAAAGACCATTCACCACAAACCTATTGAGATTCTCTTGCTTTTCTGTATACTGTAACTTGTGGATAAGAGGGATAAAGAAAAGAGAGAGAAGAGAGCAAATAGTAAGTGGTTCACGTGTTGAACCGAATCCGCGCGACAAAGGATGGTTGTAATGAGGACGATATTAGCCGTAGATGGCGGAAATGGACGGTTTACGACTATACGTCGAAATGAGGGAGAACGAGAAGTGGGAGAAGATACCGGTAGAGAAAATTACATATCCTTTTGATGCATCTACATTGAAACAACGTGTGGAGATGTTGTTACTTGAAGGTGCGCAAGAGTATAACGCCTATCTCCCAGTGATCAAAGATGGAAAGATCGCAGAGATACCGGTAGATCAGATTGAGTGTGTTGAGATATATGATCAGGTCGTAATCATCAGATTGCAATATCAGGAATTGCGAACCAGAATGACGGCAGAGCATATAAAGAAATGTTTAGGAGATCGATTCCTGAATGTAGGAGACGGACTGCTGATCAACAAGAAACTGATACAGAATGTGTCAGAAGGAATACTGTATATGAAGAGTGGCAGAGAACATGTACTGCCGTTATATGAGAGAAAGAAACTGACAGAACAAGTCAAAAAAATGTTATTGATTGAGAGAGCGAGCGAAGCGTAGGAAAGAACCATGGGAGTGGTTCTTTTTTCGTAGTTATTTACTACATTTAGTATTTTGTGAAATATTTTATCAAATAATAAATTAAATGTTGTAATAAGGTCCTGGATATGGTAAAACTATAGTAGCAAAAGACAGTATTTTATATGCAGATTATGGGAAAGACTAACTATTAAAAGTCAAGTCCTAAAATGATATTTTTTGAATAAAGTACAGAAATGTATTTTAGATATATTTTGAACTCAGTTAGAGTTCTTTGAACCTTGAAAACCGCATGACAAAAAGAGCATCGTTACAGGTGCTCAAAAAGGAGTATTGAATTAGGAGAATTTAAGCAGCTTTGATATATTGCTGGTTAGTTTTCTCAAGATGGTAAATGACTCGAACCAGCTTTTTGACAGCGTGAGACATGGCAACATTGTAATGCTTGCCTTCGGCTCGTTTCTTTGCTAGATATTCACCAAACGTTGGATCCCAATGGCAGACATATTTAGCTGCATTGTATAACGCATATCGTAGATATCGGGAACCTCGCTTTTCCATATGTGAGTAAGCACTATCAAGCTGACCAGATTGATATGTAGAGGGTGAAAAACCAGCATATGCCAGAATTTTATCAGGAGAAGCAAAGCGGTTGAAATCGCCGATTTCAGCAATAATCATGGCTCCCATACGATAGTTGATTCCAGGGATACTAAGAATCGGGGAATTGATTTCATCCATGATGAGTT
>CAVBMG010000068.1:16819-19043 GCA_963596435.1 Agathobacter sp. | reverse complement strand
CGGATCTTTTGCAATATTGGCCTCATGACATCTTCTGAGCAGATATACATATATCTTCTCAAAATCTTCCCAGATTGAATATCTCTTATCCAATGTTTCACGGAAGTTCTGAACAATCCTCTCTACCTTGACTACATTTTCATGAGCTTTAGCAGGTTCTTTGTTCTCCATTGCCATAATTGCGATATTTCCGAACTTAATTGCTCCCTCATACAACATCAGAGTCAATTCAGCAGGCGATGCTGTCATAATTTTACTGTTCTGATACTGTGCATAACCATTTTGTCTTAGCATGCGCTTTATCCTTCTTTCCTGTTATATACCATCCAATCTGTAACCCGAATATTTCTTCATGCATCAGCTTCCCAGCAAGCTTGAAATGCTGCTCTGCTGTGACTGCAACTTAGAGAGAGCAGTCTCCATAGCTGAGAACTTATCGTACCATCTGTCTTCATAATCACTCAGCTCATCTTCTGCATCACTAATCTTCTTAGTATAATTCTCATACTCTTCCTTTAGCTGTTTATCATTGTATGCCTTATACATACTGCTGTAATCTGTACTCTTGCCCATGGTCTCATCCAGTTTGGAATACAGTGTCTTACAAAGAGAAGCAAAATATTCAGCCACGCCATCCGGATCTTCTGCGATTGCTGCTTTTAATTTATCTGTCTTGGTTCCTGAATATTCATCATCTTCATCACCATTGATATGATATGCATGATGTTCATTATCTTCACATTCAAAGTAGCTCTTGGTCTGAATACCGAAATCAGACAGATACAGCTTAGTTCCACCGTTTTCCTTATACCACTGATCGATCTCACTCTGTGTCATATTCTTCTTTTGGGAATCTGTAAGATTGTTCTTATAGTAGCCACCCAGCATTGTTGAAGTCATAGCATTCATAATGGTTGAAAGGCTGTTATCCTTACGAAGCAACGCACTCTTGATCTTATCCTCCCATTGCTCTACTTCGTCATCTGTCATGCTCTCTTTCTCATCATCTGTCAGCATATCATACTTTCTGGCAGAATCTGCGTTGTAAAGCTTATCCATTTCATTGATCAGGTCATTATATTCTGTGAAGAAATCCTTAATTGTATTATAGATTCCATCATAATCTGTGGCTGTTACAATAGATATCTCTCCATCTGTCACGCCTACAGCATTGATGGTCAACCCATTGACGGTAAAGGTATTAGAATCTGATGTAAAGGAAGCACCATTTAATACAATCTCTGCATCCTGTCCTTCAATCTTTGTCGCTGTGCTTGTCTTATCTACACTTGCCACTGTTCCCTGCGTGTAATCAACAGAAGTATCCAGACCTAAGGAAGCAAGTCCGTCTCCGCTTAAAGTAAAATTCTTAGCGGCTCCTGTTCCTGTAGAATTGATGAAGAACCTCTGATTAGTCGTATCAAAGCTGGCATTTACTCCTGTTTCCTTTAATTTACTGACAAAATCATTGATTGTCATATCACTGGTGATTTCGATATCTGTTGAATTGGCATCATCACCGGTTCCTACACTGATAGAGATTTTTTTTCCAATCAGGGAACTGTCAATCGCTGATAGCTTATCAGAAGCAGACCAGGTTGTTGTCTTGTAGCTGCCATCCTCGTTCTTCTCTTCGGTTGTTTTCTTCGCAAGCTTGGCACCAGTCAGATAACCTGACTTGGCAAGTGATTTTACTTCCAACGTCTGTGTACCATTAACCGCTGACGAACCTGCTACAACTGTTGCTTTCGTTGTATCTGAGCAGGTTGTAGTCTTCTGGCTGTAAGTGCTTGTCAAACGAAGCTTAGACAATGTCTTACTGTACATATTATAAATCTTGGAGTTTAAGTCCTGCCATGCAGTCTGCTTCCACTCCAGCTTCTTCTGTTCATTCTTCAGATTGGTAACTTTGGTGCTCTTGGTCTGCACGAGCTGGGATATGATGCTCTCTGTATCCATTCCTGAGTATAGACCAGTCATTCTTATCGTATCTGACATATGTATTTCCCTCCCATGTAAGTGCAGGTCTTATAACTTCTGATCTAAGAGAACTCCTGCAATCTCCATGCTTTTTGCTAACATATCTAATGTCTTCTCAGGTGGTATCTCTCTGATGACCTCCTGAGTATCCTTATCTACCAGCTTGATCATCACTCTGTTGGTAGCTTCATGGATACCGAATTTGGCTTCCGAATTGGGAAGCTGTTCATTCATTCTCTCAATT
>CAVBMG010000068.1:14669-16449 GCA_963596435.1 Agathobacter sp. | reverse complement strand
GTCCACGATTATTTCATTAACAAATTGGCTAACTGCTCTACTCCTGCAGTATCAGAAGCTGCCTTATTGGCTTCCTGAATCTGGATATATACTTCTTTACGATATACGGGAACCTCCTTTGGTGCGCTGATTCCAATCTTCACCTGTTCTCCCTTGATCTCCAATATCGTGATTTCTATGTCATTATTGATCATTAAGGCTTCGCCTTTTTTTCTGGATAATGCCAGCATACCTTTCACCTGCCTTCTCTTCTTGTCTTATGATGCTCTATGCATTAGTTGCCATTAATGTATCGTAAATGGCATATTTGATACTGTATTCTTCATCATCGCAGATCAGCTGTACTGCTTTTCTGTTGTCTGTGCTGATAATGATTGGCGCACGCAGATTCACTGTGGTCTTCGTAATGTCCTTTGGTACAGTAACTGTGACTAACATAAGGATATTGTCTGCATCCAGATTGCCGCCAAGAGGTGCCAGCAATTCTCTGTCAAACCTTGGTGTATAACCCGGCATCGCCAGTTCAGGATTCATAACGGGCATTGCAAATGCCGGTTCCTGTATGGATTGGAGCCACTTGATACCTGAGTCATTGCCCTTCTCTGCATTGTAGATCAGGGTAAAATCTTTCAGCTGTGGAAATCCCAGTATGCCACTTTCAAAGCGAATGATTTTTTCCTCTTCGATTGCAATTTTGCCAAATATTCTTGTGTTAATTTCTACCATAATTCATTCTCTCCATTCAAGCCATCCATTGATTCAAGCATTGGTTTACTATTATTGTAACACATTTATGTATACGTCGCCACATTTTTCTGATAATTGTGTGTTGAATTTTAAATAAAATTCAATAAAGAAGTCTTCATAACATAACTGATAGAAGATAAAGCGGCCTCATAGGTCAGCTCTACACTCTTTAGCTGGATTGCCAGTTCCGTTACATCTGCATCTTCATTATCGGACACCAGCTCCTGAAAGTTGGTCTGCTGGGCACTTAATCTATTCTGTATTAATTTCAGTCGGGATTCACGGCTTCCCACATCTGTTCTAGTCAGTGTTGCCTGATTGGTATATCCCTTGAAAATGGTCTGTAAACCTTCACATCTCTCCTGTAATGTTGATTTGGACAGTGCTCTTGCTTTATCCAGGGCATCTAACTGCTTGTTCAGTGTATCCAGATCTGTTCCTTCATACTTACCGGACTGGATCAGAGAATTCACGGTATCATATGCCGTTTCCAGAGAATCATACTCTTCCAGAAGTGCCTTCACTTCTCCTACGTCTCTACCCATGTTGTGTGTGTAGATCTCATCAGCAGTGGTGTTGACACGGATGGTCTGGTTGCTTCCGATGTCATATTCAATGATCTGTTTGGCTACGTTGCCCTTAGGATTATCGAGCTTCTCTTCGTTATAAATCAGAGGATCATCTGCATCCCTTGTGTCTGTATATCGTTCTGTATAGAAATAATGAACCGGGTCAAGGTCATCGGTCTTCCATTCACTCTTATCATAGCTTATACGGATTTCACTGTTAATGGACAGTGCTGCCAGCTTATTCTGTACATTCTTGCCAAGAAGCAATTCACCAGTTTCTGCAACATAGGTAATATTATTGGCGTTGTCATCTCCGTATACAGAAGCATAGGCATCATCCGATGCTGTCTTGGAAAAGCTTGTGATCGTCAGTGAAGTCTCTGTACGGTCTGCGAAGGTATAGATCTTGTTACCCGCTGCATCAGTCTCTGTCTTAGTCTGCAACGTGGTAGTCTGGTCAGGAT
>CAVBMG010000068.1:9117-14256 GCA_963596435.1 Agathobacter sp. | reverse complement strand
ATTACGGTATGTGTTATGGTATCAATAAAGGAATTATCTCTCTGTTCCGTAATGGAATATCTCTCTGTCTTGTCTTTCAGAAAAGTCAGAGGAGTATCTGTACGATAACCTGTGAAGATGTTTCTTCCTGCACTTGTGGCATTACCTGTAGAATAGATCTCAGACTGATAATTTGCCAGATTCTGCAGAATGGCTGCTCTGTCTTCTGCGGTCAGAGAACCCTGTGCACACTGTGTGATATATCCGCTCATTTCCTCTAATATGGAGTTCGTAGTTGAAATCGCCGATTCTGTCAGCTCCAGCCAGCTCTGTGCATCATTGGAGTTCTTCTCATAATACTGGTCAATTTTGTTCAAGGTAGAATTCAGCTTGAGAGAACGTATTGCAATGACCGGGTCATCAGAGGGTCGGGTAATCTTCTTCATTGTAGAGAGCTGTGTCGTAAGCTTCTCCTGCAGTGCCTTGTTAGTGTTCAGGTTATTTAGAGATGTATTCTGCATCATCTTGGTTGTTATTCTCATTGCCATAGCTGCTTACCACCTTTCTATACTCCTGTCTCTTCTATCAGCTTGTCATAGACCTCACACAGTACGGATATCATTTTGCTGGAGAGGTTATACGCATTCTGATAAGTGATCATATTCGCTGCTTCTTCATCGGCATCCACGCCACTGATAGAGCTACGGTTATTTGCAATTGTCTGTTCTATATTGCTGTAAATAGACTGGAAGCTGTTAGCACTTTCCGCATTCAGTGCTGCATCTCCCATAAGACAGATCAGGAAGTCCTCTGCCTTGCATCCTCTAAATGTCATTTTATCTGTATTGGTAGACAGATCCTTGAGTTCTGCAATGATATCGTATTTGCTGACACCACCTGTCTCTACGGTATGTGTTGCCATGCTGTTCGCATCATTTTCAATAGATTTCTCCACATTGAAGTTACCTGCATTCAGCTTGAAATATCCATCATCTGATGAGCTATAGGACTTCGCATTTGAGCCAACCGTCATCTTGTACTGCTCACCATTTACAGTATTCGTACCTGTATAGAAGATTGCGCCTGTGTGGTCATCTCCTCTGTAGTCTGTTGCTCCCTCTACTCCATAAAGCTTGTTAAAAGACTCTGCATAGTTTCTGACCCACTCATTCATCTGTTCCATATAATAAGGAATACCCTGATAGTTCACCTGCTCTCCTATTTTGGCTTTTTCATAGGTAAGGCTGGTGGAAATAGGTTCTGCATTGTTGAGTGTGTTCTTCTCTTCATCCAGCTGGAAAGTATAAGTGGCAGACTTGCCATCCTCTGACAGCTGGAAGCTCCACTCTTTATAATAATATTCCTTACCACTGAGGGTAATCTTACCGTTAGTCAGTGGAAGTGTTGATTTGCACATGTCTAACAGATAAGAATCTGTTACTTTCACAGATACAGTCTGATTATCCGGGTCTACATTGGATACTCTTCCGTTAAAAGCCTCTCCATTGTTGCCGTCTCGCATTTCAAAAAGACCTTTTAATTCTCCCTGTGTGGATTTGGCATGTACACCCAGATCATCACCTGTGTCCGTCCATCTCACATCATAGAGTCCTTCAGCATCATTTTCATTGACCTGCTGATAGGTGTCTCTCGGCACACACTGCAGCTCTCTGTAATCATAACAGTCAACCAGAGTCTGTCCTCCGGCAATCTTTACAGAAAATGAAGTCACGCCGGAAGCTTCTCCGGTTCTTGCATCAATAATGTCTTTTTCTTCTACAGATACATCTACGATAGCGGATAACTCATCTACCAGCAGATCACGTTTATCACGCAATTCATTGGCTACGCTGACACCGTCCATCTCGATGGTATTGATCTCTTTATTCAGAGTCGCAATCTCCTGTGCGATACCATTGATCTCATCCACTTTGATCTTGATCTCGTCATTTACATCAGTCTGCATGGATTTGAAATTGTTATATAAAAGATTAAAATATTCACACAGATTGCCTGCTTTTCCAATGAAATCCAACGCATAACTGCTGTCACCGGTATTGGTTCCCAGTGATTCCATGGCTGCTTCATACTCGTCAAAGATACTTGTGAAGCCTTTTACTGCATTGGTTCCCTTGGTATCATTCAGATAGTTTTCAATGATTGCTGCATAGTACTGCTTCTTATCATATTCACCCAGTTTGGAATTGTTATTCCAGTACTTGATATCATAAAATACATCTCTTACTCGTTCTGCTGCCAGCGTATCTACACCGGTTCCTACACATCCGTAAGAAGTATAGGTTCTGATTGCGCTGGAAGCCACCTGATTGACCTTCTGGCGGCTGTATCCCGCAGTCTCAATATTGGAAATGTTATTTGCTGTTGTATTTAACCCGGAGTTAGATGCCACTAATCCGCGGTATGAAGTATTTAATCCTAAAAATGTGGATGGCATCCTTCATTCCTCCTTTTACTGTGCCATGCTGATAACGGAATCCAGCAGGGTATTGATTACATTAATATATCGGCTGGCTGCATTATACGCATTCTGATACATGATCATATGCTCCAGCTCTTCATCAGACGATACGCCGATTACAGACTGTCTGTTGGATTCTGCCTGTTCTACTGCAAGCTGCTGATATTCATATACATCCTTGAATACGTTACCCGCCGTGGACATCTGGTTCACGATTTCTGTGTAACAGTTCTCAAAAGAGCTTGCCTTGGTAGCATTTGGATTGATATAGAGCTCTGCATCCTGAAATGCCTGTAACAGCTCCTTGCCAAGGCTATAGTCTGTAGAACCGTCTTCTTTTACAAATCCCAGTTTGGATGGAGTCTGCACCAATTCCTGATTGATCTTTAAGGTAGCGCAGTTGTACAGGTTTCTGCCTGCATTCGGATCATCTGGATCGTACTCTTCTACGTATCTCCAGTAATCTGTTGTCGCATTACCATCTTCGTCGTAGATCTGATACAGCTTCTCACCATTGGCTCTGGCTGCTTCCGCCTCTGCATCGGTATAAGTCACCTTTTCATATGGCTGATAGGATGCTTTCAGGAATAGCTGCATCGGTGTGCCATCTTCATTACACAGATATCCGCTCTTAGGATCACAGTTATCTGCAATGACCTCATTTACCTTGGTTACTACTGCATGTACCAGGTTATCGAATTCTGCTTCGATATTCATCATCAGGGAATTGGCAATGTTGTTATTATAATATCTGTTCTCATTGCCCTCTGGATCTTTGTTGTACTCCAGTGCTGTCATCTTGAGTGCATCCAGCTTATTCTGTGTCATGTTGCTGGTAAGATCCTGATAGTTGGCTACGTGATCACCTCTGGCTAACAGAAGGGCGCGCAGACCGCCTACGTCTGTTCCTGCATCTGTAGAGATAGTCTCTGTCATCTTAAATACATGTGCTACAGAGATATCAATTACTTCATTACCATTCTCATCCTTAGACTTAACGGCATTCTGTTCCCAGTATGGGGTATAGAAGCCTGTCTCATCATCCTGCAGCATTTCCATCTTGTATGCGCCGGAGGTGGTAACGAAGTCATTTCCATTAAAGCGTACCGTAACACGACTGTTCAGGTCTTCGCTGTATGTGATATTGCCGTATCCTGCCAAAGTATCAATCAGCAGGTCTCTTTCGTCTCTCAGGTCGTTGGCTTTTTCAATGCCGCCTGTCTCGATTACGGCTATCTTCTTATTCAATTCATCAATTCTGGAACCAATGGCATTGATCTCATCTACCATGTCTTTTATCTGCAGGTTCAGATTGTTCTGATACTCAATAAAAGACTGATATACGGATGTGGCATTCTGTACGAAGCTGGATGCTTTGGATACCAGCATGGACATATAGGTGCTGTCGCTTGGTGCCTTGGATAATTCTTCCATAGCAGTCCAAAGCCCCTCTAAGGAATCCTTAAAAGCGGCGCCATCAAGTTCACCTAAAATATCTTCAATTTCCAGTGTTGCGGAATATGAGGTTTCATAGAAGGAGAGTCTTCCCGACTCTTCACGGTATTTCATATCGAAGAAATGATCCCTGATATGACGTACCTCAGAATATCTGACACCATCACCAGTCTGTGAATTAGATATGGCTTTGGTCGTAGAAATTGTATTATAATATGTATCGGTCATAGCGACCTGCTGTCTTACATAACCGGTAGTGTTCTGATTAGACAGGTTGTGCGCTACTGTATTCAATGCATTCTGGGAAGTCTGCAGTCCGCTCTTTCCCACGTATAAACCGCCAAATAATGACATTGGGTCTCACCTCATGCGTTATTGTTTCGCGTCGAAACCGCCCTGAAGGACACCCAAAGAACTACCTGTACAGTATGCGTTTTTGGAATAATTGGCTGTTTGCGGCGCGGATTTCAGACCCTGCAGCATCTTCAGATTAAAATCCACCATCTCCATTGCATCCCCGAGAAGCATCTGGTTCTTCTCGTTGAGCTCCTTCAATTTCTGAATGGTTGCTTTTAATTTATTATGCACCTCGGTCAGTTGTTCCTGCTGTTCGGGGCGCTTTGCAAGCATCTGAATCAGGTTAATAAGTTTCAAATTTTCAACATCCCTGTTCACTACGTTGGCAATATCAGCCAGAGCTTCCGTTCTCTGTTTCTCCAATTGTTGGATTATGCCTACTATTTCCTGTTCCTGTTCTGTTATACTCCCTAAAGTATCTATATCTCCCTGAATGATCACGGGAGTCTTACGGTCAGAGAGAACAACAAGCTTCTCATACTCGGTGTTCTCCTGGTCCAATACGTCTATCAAATTCTCTAATAAACTAGCCACCCGATTACCTCTTATCTAGTCACTGGCTTTTCCCCTAAAAAAGCCCGTTATACTTCTCCAATAATTTACCTGCGAAATCATCTGTATCTACTTCGTAGGTACCGTTATCAATCTGCTCTTTAATAGGAGCTACGACCTCTTCCCTCACGTCCGGAGTATTGGCAAGTGCCTGTTTGGCTATCTGTGCATCCTTACCGGCTGCTGAAAGCAGAAGCTGATCCTTGAAGCTTGTAGTGGAGACCTTCTTCTCCTCTGTCTTCTTGATACTGGAACTTCCATATATCTGTTGAATCTGATTATATGCATCTATACGCATCATCGACTCCTCCTTTCTT
>CAVBMG010000068.1:0-9099 GCA_963596435.1 Agathobacter sp. | reverse complement strand
TCTTATCTGTACATTCAATTTATACTTCTTACTATGTTTATCGGATAATTCAGGGGATACTTAATACTTTCGTTGGAAAAATTTAAACATTTACAACATTATCGCAGAATCTGTTCCAGTAAATAGACTCTGTTAAAAGGGAAAGAAAAATAATAGCCATCTGCAAAATCAGCAGTAAATTCCATAATTTCACGGGCGATCTCCACGCCTACAGCTTCGCCCTCCTGCTTCGTTCCATTCTCAGGATACCGTGCAATGACTTCATCCGGCACAATGATGCCCGCAATCTCATTTTTCATGAAAAGGGCATTTCTTTTGTTTACAAAAGGCATAATGCCGCACAGTATTCTGGCGCCAGTCTCCTGCTTGATCCTGCGCACACGTTCGGCATCTTCTTGGGAAAAGACAGGCTGTGTCAGGAAAAACTCAGCACCTGCTTCCATTTTCTTCTTCACACGCATGATTTCTACATCCAGATTCTTCCTGCCCTGACTGATCGCACCGCCATAGCTTAACGGTCTGGCTGGGAAGTTCTCTGTATTCATCTCCTGTGCGATTTTCATCAGTCCCACAGAATCAAAATTAAAGACCGCCTTAATCGTCTGGCGTACCAGAGATGGCACCGGGTCTCCTGTGATAATCAGCATATTGGTGATGTCATTGATGTACGCTCCAAGGAATAAAGAACGCATGGCAATGGCATTCTTATCACGACAACAGATATGGGGCATTACTTCCATTCCTGTCTCTCTTCTGACTTTCTCTGCCATAAGCACAGAATCAATACGTGTTCTGCCGGAAGGAGAATCTGGAAAAGTCAGCACATCCACATCTGACTTCTGTAACATCCTGGCTGCTTCTAATACCTTCTCATCATCTGCCCCCATAGGCGGAGCCAGCTCCACAGCAATGAGCTTCTTCTTTTTGAGATTGCCCTGCTCATCATAGAGAAAACCCTTCCTCTGTGCTACGACCTGCTCTGTCTTGGATATTTCTGCAACTGTCCTTGGTAGGCATGGTGTCGTATCTAGTCCCTGTGATAACTGTCTGATGAATTCTGGTGTCGTACCACAGCAGCCGCCCACGATATCCAGCTCACACTGTGCTGCCATCTCTTCTACTTTTGCAGCAAAGTATGCAGAACTGTTGGAATAACGAATCCTGCTGCTGGTTCGTCTTGGGTATCCTGCGTTAGGCAGCGCAATCCTGTACTTGGTGCCACCGATACCTACACCCGCCTGACTCAACAGTTGTTCCATATGAGCCGGTCCTATGCCACAATTCATGCCTACTGCATCAATATCCTTGCATACAGAAGCATCTTTGAGCAGACTCTTTACACTCAGCCCTGCACTGCTGTATCCGAACTGATTCACTGTGAACTCTACCATAATAAAAGTATCTGGCGCTTCTGTCTTGATTCTTCCAATCGCCGGTAAAATGTACTGCAATTCGTGAAAGGTCTCAAAGGTCAGTATCTTTAATCCCTGATCAAGCATCACTCTGGCAATCTGATAATACTGTTCTTCCAGCTCTTCCCTGCTGATCACATCATCAGATGGGATTGGTCCAATATCTCCGGCTATAAAGACATCTTCTCTGCCTTTTACTGCTTCTTTTGCCAGATTTACTGCCGCTGTAATGTTAGCCCGTACCTCATTCATATCTGCATGAAGCAATATAGTATTGGAAGCAAAAGTATTCGTACGAAGCAGTCTCGCCCCTGCTTCTATATATTCCTGATGAATGGCTGTTACCCGCTGTGGGAAGCTGATATTGGCAAGCTCAGGCATATCCTGAGTCTGGAATCTGTCAGCATAATAGGTTCCAAATGCGCCATCGGTAATCAGTTTATGTGTGCGGATATATTCTTGTATGTTCATAGTGGACACCATAACCTTTCTGTCATCTGTAGTAACGATTCCATGCTGTGAGACAGCATTTTTCACATAAATTTCTGAATCGTATCACGTTCAACACATGCATAGGTAAGTATAACATGTCTCTATGCGGTTGACCATAAATTTTCTTACTCTTCTTATTGTGGTTACTTCATCTGTCCATGTACCATAGCAGACAGCTCTTCTAGCGTAATTGTCTGCTCCGGCTCACATTGCTCTGATGCAAGATAACGGTATATAGAATCCTGCAAGGCTCTGGCTTCCGGGTATTGCTGGAGATTGTGCAGTCCAAAGGTCGATAATAATACTTTGCCCCTGCCACAGCGCCACTCTATCAGCTGTGCCATAGGACGCAGATACGCATAACTGTCCATCTCCGTTACAATAGCCTGATATGCCCGTGGCAAAATCACTGCACGCTGCGTTGCCATACACCACCACTGCCAGCTGGTATGCTTCTGTGTTGGAAAAGATGCAAAGACAGGATGCTGTGTATCTATGTACTGTCCCATACCACCTTCCTGGGCTGCAAAGGTTCCTACTGACCAGAAATCAGTCGTAAACTGTGTACGGATAGAATGTGGTAATGCCTCTAATGTAGCATCCGGGCTAAGATACACCGTTCCCCCCTGTTCCAATACATGCCTTGCCTGTTCATCCAGATATCTGGTTTCATAGACAGTATCAGGGCACTGAGGCTGTACCTGGGGATATACCCACACCGGATATTGATTATAAAGAAGATTTTCTCCTGACAACTCTACTTCAAGAGATAACTCCTGGGCTTTCGTCCATTGAGTAAGTGGAATCTGAATTTCTCCTGCCAGTGTAAGATTGCCTTTTTCATAACATACGTTATCTAAATAGCCTTTGTATTCTTTCTCACCATCAGATAAGCAATACTGCAATCTTCCTTCTATATCCTGTTTTCCATAGTTGGCTACCAGTATTTTGGCTGTCAGTGTTTCTCCTGCTTCATAGGTATATTTCTCCATCTCAACCAGTGGCAGGCTGTCACGGAAGAACTGTTGAAATCGCTCTGACCTTGCAAAATCATAAGGCTTTGCTTCCAGATGCGAATTCATCATACCAACCAGAGCCGTTCCCTGCCCTGGGAAATCCTGCAATCCAAGCAAGGAGATACCAGACATGGATTTGGTTCTCATAACAGCTTCAACTTCTTCTCTATAACCAATCAGAGACAATTCTCCTGTTGCCTCTACATATTCTTTCCAGACCTTCGTAAGTCCTGCTTCTTCCACCCTTTTCTGAATCAGACGAAGATTTGCGGGATCTGAAATACCCTGAAAATCCTGCAATTCTCCAAAATCAGGAAGAATTTCATACTGCCCTACTTCAAAGCTGAATACCGGTTTGCTATAATCCTTGCGCAATATCGACATGGCACTGTCATAATTGTGGTCGCTGCCAGGATAGCGGTTATTAATATAGCCAAGTAAATGTCCTTTCTGTCCCGGTGTATCACTTTCTGCTGCAAAGCATCCGCGAATTTCTTCCTTATAATATTTCTGTGAGGTATAGAAATCACTGGTTTCATCACAGCCCTGCTCTCCATAGTAGCCATTAGAAGCTATGGCATACATACGGGTATTATCCATCTGCTGTGCCATTTCGACCAGTTCCACCATTCTTGCATGACCAAGTTCATGATTATGAAGCTCATTTCCCAATGTCAATGCAACAAAAGACGGATGATTTGCATAGGCTTCTATGATTGCTGTTAATTCCTTCTTATAATAATGATAGCTTTCTTCCGATTCCAGAGCATCCTTTGGATTCCAGTGTGATAATTCAGGCTGCATCAGGATTCCAAGCCTGTCAGCTGCGCTAAAAGCAGCATCCGGCGGACAATGAGAATGAAAGCGCATATAATTGATGCCATATGCTTTATAACGTGATAAAATACTCATCCAGGATTCCACATCCATCGGTGGATGTCCTTCCTCTGGAAATTCTGCGCAGTTTGCTTCGCTTCTGATAAAGATACACCTGTTATTTAATGTAATTCTGCCATCTGCATTACTGCCATAACTTCTGATTCCAAATGTGACTTCTGTGGAGTCTATGGATGCCATGGAGTCCGCTACTTCTGATTGCTTATTTAGTGTTAATTTTAACGCATAAAGATTTCCTTCATATTCATCCCATTTTCTGATATTATCATGTAGTGAAATGTTTTTAAATAACATATGTATTTTATTATTATCTATGTGCCATTCCACTGTGATCTGCTCATTTAACTGACTGGCTTTCCCTGCCTCAACCAGTTCCAATGATATACTGTTGGAATCAACTCCATTCTTTCCGCCCTTTATGGAATACGTAATTGTATCTATAGCTTCACTTTCTATAGTCAATTTACCTGCATCCTGAAAATATCCATTGGTAGAAAGTGTCACAGCTATATCAAGGTTCTCTCCCCGTGGGTATACGTGAACAGATTCTATATAAGTCTCTGGAACTTCCCTTAATCTGAAATATCCCAATATTCCATTCCAGTTAGTCTGTGTCTCGTCTGTAGCCGCAGAAGAATATACGATATCATCATGGGGCAATCCCGGATAAGAATTATCAGAAACAAGTGTTATTTTATTATTTCCTGTTAATAAGCCTGTCACTTCAAAGATATAGGGTGTACTTAATGTGCCACTGTCCTGCAATGGTTCTACTTCTCTGTCGTCAATCCACAGGCGCAGACACCTTGCTCTCTCTGCTTCCAGCAAAACTCGCATTCCCGGTGTAGGAATATAACTTATCTGTCTGGTCAGTGTAGCCGCCCCTTCATAGGTATGCTTTCTTGTAAATCTCGTAGCGATTGGTGCATTCTCATCTATCTCTTCAGTAGCATTCCCCAGATTAATCTCAGGATGCCACTGGTTCGCTCCCTTATCTGCATACCCGATATTGTTCGTATCCAAAGTCCCCGGTAAGACCATATCATAGCTGTTGCCATCTGCAAGTGTTACTTTCCACTTTCCAGCTAACGTGTATATTTTTTTCATTTTATCGTATCCCAGCCCTTTCTTATGCTATATTTCTGCCACGCCATACAATTACAAATGACTATTTAGATTCTCCAAATGCAAAATTGCATTTTCAATACTTTGTTAATTAAGATTACTTCTCCATGTAAGCTATATTAAATATGCTTGTAAACAAACGTCCCCTCCGTAATTTGCATAGTTTTTAATAATTGCAACACGCAGAATTGTGTAGAGCTAACAAATGCATAAGCAGGCACGTGAAAAACGCCGATACTTGGTGCGCATAGCCGTATGGCTTATGCACACCTACGTATCCGCTGCGTTTTTCACGTAACGAGAGTGGGCCTGTGTTGCATTGTTAACTCTACACAATTCGTCCCTTTTACTTATTATGATTATGATAAATATGGCACATCATATGGCTCGGTTCAATAACAAGTGCTTTTTTAAGAAATTCTTCTGCTTTCTCCTGATTACCCAGTCCAATATTCGCCAGCGCCATAAGGTAATAGCAATGCGCCTGATTCTTCTTGGTGTAATCCTCATCGAAGATCAGGAAATCCGGTAAAGATACTGCAAAGTAATCCATCTTCACCTCGTCACGCAGATGTCTCTCGCCATAATCCAACAGGCGGTAGAATCTGGCATTTGCTCCTGCCATATCACCTAATTTCTTCTTTGCAAGTCCCTGATATAATATCATATCGGCTGGCTGGTCATTATAATACATAGCCCCTGCCGGTTCATCTGTACCACATTCGGCTCTATGCCAGCATTCTTTTGCTTCTTCTGTTCTGCCCTGCTGTTCTAATGCTTCTCCCAGATAATAATACAGGTGATTATCCTTGGTTCCTTCCAGCTTACCTTCTCCCAGATTCTCCGGGAATACAAGTGCTTTGCGAAGCAGTTCTTCCGCGTTCTCCGGCTTGCACTTTGCTAATGCAATCTTAGCCAGCTGCAACAACGCCAGCGTATACTGCGTAGTAATCTTGCCTTCGCCGCCTTCCCACGGATGGAAATGATGATGCATGATCATATCCAATGCTTCCTCATAACGTCCAGTCATATTATATAACGTAATATATTCAATATAGAGATCGTCTCTGGAATCCACGATTTCCTTATGTTCCTCTAAATGAGCCAGTCTCTCTTCATAACTGTAGCCAAGCTTCTTATACAACTGATCTAATTCCAGAAGTACTCTGGCATCGGAGATATCCAGCTTGTATGCTGTCTCCAGCTCTGCCTTTGCTTTCTGTGCATCATGAAGTTTATTATAATAAGCCAGTGCAAGATTACGATGTACTGTCGGATAATCCGGGTTCTGATCCCTCGTCATTTCCCATAATGGAACGGCTTCTTCCCAATCCAGTCTGTCATAATAGAGATTACCCAATGCATATGCTGCCATTCCTGACTGGTATTCCTGCACTGCATACTGCAAAACAACGATATCTTCCAGCTTATTAGGGAAATTGTAATCAGGACTTAATCCTTCTGCTTCTTTTATCATTTGCGCTGCCGCCTCTTCATTTCCCAATTTATGTAAATGATATGCCTGATAGTAATACAAAAGCTGATTTTTGCAAGAAAATGCTTTCAAAACCTGATTTGCTTCTTCATATCCTCCAAATAATGCATAATCTCTTGCAATCATCAGATAATTCTGTACAAATCCTCGGAGCAGATTATGTAAAGTAATTCTCTCATTTTCCGACTGAGTCAACAGAATTTCTTCGTTTCTGGAGACAAAATCAAAGGCATCCAGCGCCAGATTGGATGCAATCTGTGCTTTTGCTTCTTCTACTCTTCCTGATTTTCTTAAAATATATACTTTCAAAGCTCTTGCATTAATGCTGTGCGCATTCTTTACCAGACTTCTCTCAATCATATCAAGAGCATGTATGAAGCGATTCTTTCTTGCATCCAGTACTGCAAGATAATAGTACGCCATTTCCTGCTGTTCGTTACTCCATGTTGCCTTAAAGAAGCTGTCATATGCCTCCTCTTCCTCGCCAAGATAGAGCTGTGCCAGTCCCAGATTATAATAGGCTTCACTGTTATAAGGATTAGGATTTCTCCTCGTCATTCTCTCAATGGCTTTCTCAAAATATGTCTTAGCTTTGGCAAACTGGCCTCTTCTTAATAACAGCATACCATATGCATTATTCACACGGATATCACCCGGATCACGCCTTAATGCTTCCAGATAATACGGATCTGGCAGATAAGTTGCATGACGATATTGCTCAATATGCAGACCTGCAAGATACAGTTCTTCATTTGTCTGAATGCTCTGAGGTTTTCCAATCGCCTCCGCAGGCTTTGGCAACTCGGGAATCTCCTGTTTCTCAGGTGTATAGGTAACAAGCTCTCTTCCGTTCTCCATTACCTTTACCGTAAGCTTTGTATCATCCTGAGCCCCATCAATAACGCATGTTCTTTTATAAACATTCACAGGAGAAATGACAGCATTGTCCTCCATAATGACTTTTCCATCATAAGAAAGTACAATATCAGCCTGATAGCTTGAAGTCGCATACACAATAATCTCCACACCCTGCTGTGTATGTGTCATATTCACTGCGGCTTCTATTGTAGCGTTCTTAACAACACCAGCTGCCTTATATGGCATGAAATACTGTTTGAAAGTCTTCTCTTCATAAGGCTTCAGCCAGGTGAAGTCAGGCTGATTGTCTGTATACACGCCTGTCATCAGTTCTACATAAGGGCCATCTTCATCTGTCAGGTTGCGGTCCCATGCCTTGCCAAAGTCCCCACATCCCCAAGTCCACTGTTTCTTACCAGGAGAGATGTGATGATCCGCGACATGAAGAAGCCCTGCCTCTTTGCTGTAATCATAGCCGCCTACAAAATCATACTTGGACTTCTCTGCCATGTAACTGGTCGGAACAGGAATATTCTTATATCGGGAGATATCTACACCTTCGCTGTAATCCTTCTTATAATATACTCCTGTTGCAATCGGGAATCGTGATACATCACGTTTTCCATGATCCATCACTGCATGTACATCTGGTGGAAATACAGACTGCGTATACTCGTTAGCTGCCACCGCTGGATTCGCCCACCAGAGGAAAGTCTGAGGAAGCGGCGTTCTGTTATAGAGCTGCCCTGTAATTTCAATATATGCCTTGCCTGGATATAAGGTAATCTTCGTAATGCCTTTTGTGCCATACATCTGGTCAACATCATGCATCAGTACAGACTTGCTGCCATCCTCATTCTCCTTCAATAAATAATCCACCGGTAAGAACGTAGTCGGTCTGTGATGCTGCGGCCAGTTGAACTCAATGCCCCCGGAAATCCATGGACCGGTCAGCCCCACAAGTGCGGGCTTAATCACATGATTATAGTATACAAAATCATAGTCATTCGTTTTATCATAAGCCCTCTGAATCCTGCCTCCCAATTCAGGCAAAAGCATAACCTTCAGATACTCATTCTCCAGATATACAGCTCTGTACTCTTTATCCTTCTTCACATCACTGATCGTATCAATCGTCGGATAAGGGTACACCTTACCACAACTCCCCTGATATACCCTCTTCTCCAGAAAAATCGGATTCTTCTGTGCTTCCCCAACCTCATACGTTGGAATCTTAACCGTTTCTTCCCATACCTTTACTGCATCCATAATAACCCTCATTTCTGCGCACCTCTTCATCCTGCATAACAAGCCCCATGTCAGTGCACCTTCTAATTAATTACAATATAACATGTCATTTCCATGCGGGCATTATTTTAGATTGCTATTCTATTGAGAAAAATTGCTGTTTGCATGAGTATTTATAAATAAAATATTTGTAATTTTATGTAGATATGATACTATAGTGTATATATAAATATTGCGGTCACAGAATCATTGTTTTCAGTTTAATTGTTACACTGCAATACAATAACCCATTGTTATTTTATGAAGCAATATTTGTTATCACTGCTTGTTCTAAGTTTGATTATCTTCCAGGTGCTCACCAATTACCTTTATTTTTCTTATATGAGAAAGAATAATTTGTTTATATGTAATTCAATTATTTCGGCGCTGCCACACCATTTTACAGATATATCAAAAATTACATAATTTGAAACAATCCTACCCAATATTCGCATACCATGGGATCAACCTTCCACTTTTATGCTTATATCGGAACGTACCCCAAGGTCTTGCCCCC
>CAVBMG010000067.1:0-19070 GCA_963596435.1 Agathobacter sp. | reverse complement strand
TCATAAAACAGATCACAAGACTCCTCATGAATATGATTTTGATAAACAGGTAACTATTCTGTAACACGGATATTTCAAGATCAACAGAAAAGCTAAATTGTCTGAAAACTTAGTTGCTTCTCTCCATTAAAACTGCTATACTAAATATTGATATATTATTTGGTTACTGAAAACGTTTGCTGTCTGTGTGCATTTTCGCACAGAAATGAGGGAACTATGGGGAGTCAGGCTACCAAAAAAGAAGAGAAATATATAGATATCGAAGATTTATTAAAGGAATCTTTATCAGACAAAAATGTGACTGGTGATAAAGAGGACATGGTTTTGGAATATTTATGTCAGACCATATCTAAAACTGATTCTTATGATGCTTTACAGCGAAAAGCCAGAGATGGAGATACTTATGCCTATATTCAGTTAGCAAGCTGGCATATTTCACATGCAAAGAATATTAAGGATTATTGTTCTGCCTATTATTATGCGTTAAAAGCCTCTAAACACGGTTATGTGGAATCGTATTACATATTAGGTCAACTATACTTATACGGAACAGGATGCCTAAAAAACGTACATAGGGCAATCAAATATCTGGATATTTTTGTTCATACAATGTCGTCTAAAGATTTGTTGAATGATTCTGTTTTAACAGATGCCTACTTAAAGCTTGCTACCGCTGAGAAAAAGTTAGGGCATTACACAAAATCTTATCAGTATTATACAGAACTGCAAAAGATAGACCCACAATATGAAACAGAAGCCAGGGAAATGTTGTCCTTACTACAGAATAACAGAAAAGAATTTACTTCCTTTGCGTTTTATATAGTTGTCGCATGTCTGATTGTATGCGGTACCGTTTATTTTCTGGGTTCTTACTTATTAAAGGAATATAACAACTACGCCGGCAGATATAAAATAGAACCCAAAGTAACGATCATAGAAAAAGAAACACCAACACCTCAACCTGTAGTTGTTACAAAACCAACTATTGAAGTTCAGGAACCTGTTACTTATACTTTAGTATCTGAATCGGTCTTTGAATCTTTGGGCTTTCAGACAATTCCTGTAAGAGAAATCAGTTCTACCTCTGAATATATTTCTTCCAAAGGAAATTATTATGGTGCGAAAAATCTGTTGGATTCCAGTTTGGGAACATCCTGGCAGGAAGGTGAAGAAGATGGTGGAATCGGTCAGTCTATCCATTTTACATTTGATACATCTGTCATGGTCAGTGCAATGTGCATCTATAATGGAAAGCAGACGAGTGAGGAAGCCTTTTTCGAAAATAATCGTGTTGCTTCTTTTACCATATTTGATGATGATTTATGTGTAGAATTAACAGACGACATGCAACCACAATATATTGTCTTTGAAAATCCTTTGTTGATAGACAATCTGACTCTCACGATTCAAAGTATTTTCAGTGGTACGAAATGGAATGATACATGCATCACCAAAATCATTTTTTATGAGTAATGTTAAATAACAGTTGCAAATATAAATCTGATACATTAAGCTAAATAAGCAATTAATGTATCAGATTTTTTTATAAAAATATTGCACAGCAATGCAACCAAAGAGATTAAAATCCCTCTATATAGGTAAGAAGCGTTATAACCACGAACAAAGGAGGATAACCCCATGGAAGACAATGAGATTATCGAACTATACTGGAATCGCTCACAACAGGCAATAACCGAAACTTCCATTAAGTACGGAAAACAGCTTCATACATTAGCCGAGCGTATTCTATACAATCATGAAGATTCTGAAGAATGTGTCAATGATACATATCATATTGCATGGAATACCTTGCCTCCCAAACGCCCGGACTATTTCTTTGCCTATCTGGCTAAAATCACCAGAAATTTCTGCTTCGGTAAACTAGATTATCAAAAGGCAAAGAAGCGTGATGCAGAAATTGTTACCCTTAGTACAGAACTGGAAAATTGCATCACAAGTCCAAATGACTGCGAGCAGAAGCTTGAATCTCAGGAATTAGGGCAATTAATCAGTCAGTTTCTACGGGAGCAACCAGAATCTGCACGTAAAATATTTATACGTCGTTACTGGTATATGGATTCTATTCATGATATCTCTGCAAATATGAATATTAGCGAAAGTAAAGTAAAATCCATGTTATTTCGTTTGCGTGGCAAGCTTCGAGATTATTTAGAGAAGGAGGGGATTACATTATGAATGGAACTGATTTGTTAAAAAGCATCGGCGATATTGATGATGACCTAATTCATGAAGCTTATATCAATACAGCCGATTCCACATCAGCCAAATGGTACACTAAGAAGCCTTGGTTGAAATGGGGAAGCATGGCAGCCTGCCTGCTATGTATCGGTGCTGTCAGTATCTCAGCATACCGGATGCATCAATCTTCCCAGAATACATCTGAATCAGCTGTAGCTACATACGGTATTGAATCCTATAATACTCCAGCCGAAGCATTCTCACAGGAAAGTGACGCTTCCATGTCTGAGGCTCCAGCAGCTTATCTTATGGATGAGTCAGCTGATGCAGAATGCAACTTGCCAGCAGACAGTGCTCCACAGCTCCAGGCGGCAGCAAAAGATAGTAATGAGACTAATACTGTACCACAGCATGACTGGTCTGCATATACGATTATCTCCGAATATCCTGGTAATATAGATGCCATATATTGTTATGCCGCTCCGGCAAAAGGAAGCTATTTCCTGTATCATTACCTTGAAGAAACACTATCACAGAATGAAAATGAGCCATATGCATATAAGGTGTGTATTAATCTATTTACCTATGAAAATGATTCTACTGAAAGTGCTGATTACGTCTATGGTGATACAGAAGCTAATCAGGAACTTCTTACACAGGAATGTCAGCGTCTGCAAAGTCTTAATCTGGATGTTACATTATCAGCAGATTATCAAATGAGTGGCATACTAACCAAAGAAGAGTTGCAGAATTTTCCTGTAAATTCTGAATATGGTTATACAATTGGATTTGCAAACGAACAATAGAAAAGAGGATTTTTATGAAGAAAAGAACACTTACATTTATTTTAACAACTACACTGATCACTGGATTACTCAGCGCCTGCGGAAATTCTTCCGCATCTGACAGCGTAACTGTTCCATCAAATAACAGCAGTCAGAAATCAGAGGTCATATGTTTAACAGATACCATTGCAGAATCAGTAAATATTGATTATTCCATCAATACCTATGCACCTGTCAATGACTTTGGTTATCGCCTTTTCCAGAAGAATCTGGATAGCACAACCAATCCTGTTTTATCACCGGTATCCGCCTATATCGCCTTGACAATGGCGGGAAATGGGGCAAATGGTGTGACTAAAGATGAATTTCTGAAATTACTGGGTGAAAACGGAGAAATGACTACATTATCTGATGATATGATGAATAGATTTTCTTATAACACAGAGAATCTTAAACTCAACTTGTCTAATTCTGCCTGGATAGATGACGAATTTACTCCAAAGCAGGAGTGGCTCAATACCATTTCTTCTCTCTATGATGCACAGGCTTATCATGCCAATCTATCTACTTCAGAAGCCATGGATGCGATGAATCAATGGGTCAGCGACCATACACAGGGTCTGATTCAAAAGATGATAGAAGATCCTCTGAACGAAAAGGCAAGACTGGTACTTTTCAATACCCTTTATTTTAAGAGTACCTGGCGTGATCCCTTTATTCACGAAATGACCTATGATCAGCCATTTACCACAACGGATGGGGAAGAGAAAGAAGTAGCAATGATGCACCAGAATAAGGCATACTTTGATTATTTAGCAAATGATCAGGTAGATGGTGTAATTCTTCCCTATGCAGACAGTAATCTTGCTTTCGTAGCACTAAAATCTCAAAACAATACATCCATACGAGATTATTGCAGCAGCTTAACAGCAGAAACCATCTCCAGTCTCTTAAATGAGAAGCAGGAGAGTACCTACATGAACCTGACACTCCCAAAATTTGATATCACATTTGATCAGATATTAAATGACAGCTTAATTAATATGGGACTGCAAACTGCATTTGATGAAGACAAAGCCGATTTTACAGATTTAGGAGCAACTAAGCAGGATGGCAATTTATATATTGATCTGGTACGTCAAAAAGCCAACATCCGCCTGGATGAAGAAGGCACAGAAGCCGCTGCAGCCACGGAAGTTGCAATGTTTGAAACAACCTCTCTGGATATAGAACAACCTATAAATGTTACCTTCGATCAACCGTTTCTGTATATGATTATGGACATGGACAATCAGACTCCTCTATTTATTGGAATTATAGATAATCCTAACGCATAATTTTCTTTACTGAATTAAATATAGTTTATCAAACCGGGGGACTCTTAATAGATGAAATTTTAGCTGGAGAGTCCTTTTGGTAAAAGGATGTAACTATTCGCAAAAGACAAGTTTAACGAAAATATTATTGAAAAAAGTGCGCAAATCCTGTATACTAATTATAAAAGGCAAATCCTTTGGTCCGATTTGCCTTTTACATTATAACTATTATTTTGTATCAGAATTTGTTTCATCTGTATCTGTATTTTGCGTTGCATCATCTTTTTTTGTATCATGACTTATAATCTTATAGAGGCTATGCCAGTCTATTTCCTGTTGTTTTATATGCTCATGACTCTTTACCAGTATTTTGGTAATTTCAGAAAATGGCTTTTTATCTTTTTCAGAGAAAGTTACCATTTTCTTAGTATCTGCTTCTATATAAAGCAACTTCAGATACTTGGATGTTTCTGGTGGCAAATTTCTCAACGTAAGTCTGGATTCTACGGTAGATTTCATAAATGCAAATATTACAGCAAATATTGGCACACCAAGTATCATACCGGGTATTCCAAACAGTCCACCAAATAATGTAATGGCAAAAATAACCCAGAAACTGGAAAGTCCTGTAGAATTACCTAAAATCTTTGGTCCAATGATATTACCATCTACCTGTTGTAATAAGAATACAAATAACAGGAAATACAGCGCCTGCATAGGATCAATAAATAGGATCAACAGCAAAGAAGGAATTGCACCAAGGAATGGTCCAAAAAACGGTACAATATTGGTAACGCCTACAATTACACTAATCAAAACATTAAATGGTGTTCCTATAATGCTGGTACATACAAAACATAAGATTCCAATAATGATAGAGTCTAATATTTTTCCTACAAAGAATCCACCAAAGGTTTTATTGGAAAAACGGACATTGCTGATAAAACGATTAGCTGCATCTAATGGAATAAATGCATATGTGATTTTCTTAAATTGTGCAGCAAAAAGTTCTTTGCTTGCTAACACATATATGGAAATAATGAAACCAATAATGAAGTTCCAGAATTCCTTTAAAAAAGAATACACACCAGTAGATACAATTACAATAATATTATTTAACTGTGGCAGGACTTTGGCATTAATGATATTTTCAAACTCTGTAGAATATTTGGATATCATTTCATTTGCAAAATTCTCAATATCCGGATTATCCTCCAGCAATTTGGATATCCAGTAAGTCAAAGTGTCTACATAACTTGGAAACTGCATGATAATAGTTCGTATACTGTTTACTATTTGAGGGATTACCATAGCAAAGAAACCATAAGTAACTGATATAACCAAAATAATAGTCAACAATATAGATACTAGACGAATCTGTTTCTGTTTGGCTTTACTTTTTATAAAGGAAAAAAAGGGCTTTACTATCTTCCGCTCAATCACATTCAAGAGTGGTGTCAACAAATATGCAAGAATCAATCCGTCTGTAACCGGCATGAGAATTACCCATACTTTATCAATTGTTCCTTTAAAATTATCCAAATTAAAGATAATATAATAGGCAATCATGCTTGCAAGAATTACGAGAAAAGCCGTAACTCCCCACCGAATATAATTTTTATTTTTGTTATCCTGATTCATAGGCATTCATACTCTCCAATCCGCAAGTGCTCAATTATCTCATAATCATATTCTTTAGCAACTCATTTTGCTTTACTATAAATATGATTATAACACATTTTTTAAGAGTATACGTCCTATTCTCCATAAAAAATTGATAAAAACAGAAAGAAGGAAAAGTACAAATATGAAACTACAACAAGTAATGAGTCATGTACGTCGAGCAATTGATGACTTCCAAATGGTAGAGGAAGGCGATAAAATTGCCATTGGTATTTCAGGTGGCAAAGACAGTTTAACCCTGCTTTATGCTTTAAGCGGTCTAAGACGTTACTACCCTAAACACTTTTCTTTACATGCTGTAACAATAGATCTTGGATTTCAAAATATGAATCTTGACCAGATTACAGCCCTATGTCAGGAATTAGATGTTCCATATAGTATTATTAAAACAGATATTGGTAAAATTATATTTGAAGAACTTCAGGAAGAAAATCCCTGTGCCTTATGTTCTAAAATGAGAAAAGGTGCTCTAAATAACGCCATGAAAGAATTAGGTTGTAATAAAGTAGCCTACGCCCATCACAAAGATGATGTCGTAACTACTATGATGCTGTCCTTAATCTATGAAGGGCGATTTCATACCTTCTCTCCTGTTACATATCTTGACCGCGCAGACATGACAGTAATTCGTCCTTTAATCTATATGCAGGAAGCTGACGTAATTGGATTTGTACATAAATATAATGTACCGGTGGTAAAGAGTCCCTGTCCAGCAGACGGCAATACCAAACGCGAATATATCAATCAGCTGTTAAAACAACTAAACCGTGAAAATCCCGGAGTGAAAGACAGAATGTTTACCGCAATTCTAAACAGCAATATGGAAGGATGGTCAATAAATCATGGAGAAGAATAATACAACCAATTATCATGAACAACAAAACAAAGAAAATATCGTGCATTTACGCGAAATTCTTGCTACTCTTCCTCCCTTCTGTGGACAGTATTTCAGAGGTATGCAGGAATATATAGCTTCCAGAACCAGAGTTGCCTATGCTTATGATATTCGTGTATTCTTTGAGTATCTGCATGATAATAACCCCATTTACGGCAAGAAAGATATTAAAGAATATACTATAGATATTCTTGATCAGATCACCAGAATGGATATTGAAGAATATCTGGAATATTGCTCCTATTATGTAAAAGACGGGAAGGAATATATGAATGATGAACGTGGCAAAGCCCGGAAACTGGCATCCCTTCGGAGCTTCTATAATTATTTCTTCCGAAATGAACTTATCGAAAAAAATCCTGCTGCATTAGTGCCAATGCCTAAATTGCACGAAAAAGAAATTATTCGTTTAGAAGCCGATGAAGTAGCTCTTTTATTAGATGAAGTGGAATCTGGTGAAAATCTGACCAAGCAGCAACTTTATTATCATCAGAAGACCAAGGTAAGGGATATTGCATTACTTACTCTCTTGCTTGGGACCGGAATCCGAGTATCTGAGTGTGTTGGTATTGATCTACAGGATATTGATTTCAAAAATAATGGTATCAAAATACGTCGTAAAGGTGGTTACGAAGCTGTAATCTATTTTGGTGAAGAAGTAGAAACTGCTCTTCTGGATTATTTAGAACAACGCAATCATATCATTCCTGCAGAAGGAAATGAAAACGCATTATTTCTCTCCCTGCAAAATAAAAGGATTTCCGTAAGAGCTGTTGAAAAACTGGTTAAAAAATATGCTTCTCTTGTAACAAACCTGAAAAAGATAACACCTCATAAATTACGTAGTACATATGGTACATCCCTTTATCGTGAAACTGGTGACATATACCTGGTTGCGGATGTTCTGGGGCATAAAGATGTCAATACAACCAGGAAGCACTACGCAGCAATTGAAGATGATCGCCGCAGGATGGCTGCTAATGTCGTTCGATTACGAGAAAATAAAAACCAAGATTAAAATCAATCTGTGGAACCGACAAACTCTGTAGAATAATAAGGAATAATCAAATAACTTCCCGCAATAATCTGATCGGTATCCAGAGAATTCATTCTTTTCACCTCAGCAACATAGTCTGCTGTATGTTTATAATAACGTGCGTCCATATTATCTTCAGCAATAGACCACAATGTATCACCGGAAGAAATCTCGATACTCCGAAAATACTTATAGGAAGGCATATGTTCTTTATCACTTGCCTGTGTAGAAATAGAAGCAACAAAGAAAACACTGACAAAAATAAACAGTACAGATATAACAAGCAATAAAATATTGCGACGTACCTGTTTCTGGCGTGCTCTACGTTTCGATATGGATCGTAAATAATAAGTATCTTCATTCAACATGGCATTGACCTCCTCAAAAGTATACATATGCGGAACCTCAGTTTCAAACGCATATTCTGAACGAAAGTTCCGAACATAGTTTCCGAACAACTGTTTACACTGATTATATAGAATGTCTGTTTGGATGTCAATACTTTTACTTCAAATTTGCGAACAAATATTTGGAATATATGTTTGCATTTTTATGTAGCCTGTGATATGATTATAAAAAAGGAGGTTGTATATGTAATGGCATATGGAAAAATTACAGCAAAACAAAAAGAAATCTTAGAATACATAAAAGCAGAAATTTTAAAGAAGGGTTATCCACCTGCTGTTCGCGAGATCTGCGAGGCCGTTAATTTGAAGTCCACTTCTTCTGTTCATTCACACCTGGAGACATTGGAGAAGAATGGATATATCAGAAGAGACCCGACCAAGCCCCGTGCAATTGAAATTATGGATGACAGTTTCCAGATGGTCAGACACGAAATGGCAAGTATTCCTATCATTGGTACGGTAGCAGCTGGTCTGCCTATTCTTGCAGAACAGAATATCGAGGGATACTTCCCTATTCCAGCAGAGATGGTTCCCAATGGTGATACTTTCATTTTAAAGGTGAAAGGAGACAGCATGATCAATGCTGGTATTTTCAATGGGGATCAGATATTTGTGAATTGCTGTAATACTGCAGAAAACGGAGACACTGTTGTTGCATTAATTGATGATTCTGCAACTGTTAAGACATATTATAAAGAGAATGGTCATTACCGTTTACAGCCTGAGAATGATACAATGGACCCTATTATTGTTGATCATGTTGATATTTTGGGTAAAGTATTTGGTGTTTTCCGCCTGTATCATTAATGTAATGTAACTATACTGAATAGTTATAATGATTACACATTGCAAAAAGGAATCTATAGATAATTTTTATCATCTATAGATTCCTCTTTTTTTATTCATATCACGTATTATATTTTCTTAACGATACAATATTCCATGCTTGATTCCAGCTTATGAAAAATCATCTGCGCTGATCAGTTTACCGTCTCTCCAGATTCTTTCCAAATCGTAGAATCCACGGCTTTCACGATCAAATACATGAATTACTATATCTGTATAATCCAGCAAAATCCAGTTAGCATTTGAATATCCTTCAACCTGTTTTGCATGAATTCCTTCTCTGTCCAATTTCTCACCTACATTATCAGCAAGTGCCTGCACCTGGCTTTTATTCGTTCCATTGGTAATGATAAAGTAATCTGCCACAGATGAAACTTCACTGATATCAATGATCTGAATGTTTTCTGCTTTTTTATCTTCCAAAGCGTCTATAATAAGTTTTACTGTTTCTTTACTTGTCAATAGATTAACCCTCTCTTTCTGCGCGTATGTAACTATCATATGTTTTTTGTGTCATGTCATCAATAGGATTGCCTTTTTCATTGAGATATTTCAGCGTATTCTCAAGTATCTTAATGACTGCCTGATCAATATCTGTAAAAGCAAGTTGACGGATTAAATTTAACTCAGGAATAGGTCTTCTTGATGGTTCAATATAATCCGCTACAAATATAATTTTCTCCAGAAGTGACATATCAGGTCTCCCTGTTGTATGCCAGGTTATAGCATTGAGAATATCCTCATCCAAAATATCAAATTCTTTTCGAGCTATATAAGCTCCAACCTTACCATGTAAGAGATAGGGATTCTCAGCTTCTATTTTACTGTAGGATATTTGATTCTTATTACATATCCTGATCTTTTTATTGTTGTCCATACATTTGGCACAATCATGCAATAGTCCTGCAATTTCAGCCTTAACCATGAACTCATTATTATCAGGCTGAGGATTGTATTTCATAGCCATGGACATTGCTGTGTATGCAACACCAACTGTATGATGATATCTTTCTTTTGTCAGATGCTTTTTAAGATATTTCTTTATCTTCTTCATATAAATGCTCCTGTGAAATATACCTGGAAACAGAGTCTGGAACAAATTCATTAATAGTAAGCCCTCTGGCAACACGATTTCGAATATCAGAAGAAGAAATATCAATTCTGGGCATCTGCAACAGGATAACATCAGCCCCTTTGCGAATCAGTTCGTCACGTTTATTTTTCAACTCTTCCATATGATATTCATCACGCACAGAGCAGACAAGAGTAGACAGAGAAAATATAACTTCCGGATTCTTCCAGGTCTCTATATGAAATAATGAATCTGCTCCCATAATGAAGTAATAGTGGATCTGCGGATGTTGCTGTTTTAACAATTCCAGAGTCTCATAAGTGTAGGTATTGCCTGCACGATTCACTTCAATATTGGAAAGTTCAAAATATGGATAAGGAGCAATTGCTCTTTCAATCATGGCAATACGATGTTCTGCATCCAGAACATCATTTTTCATATAAGACTTGCCACTTGGCATAAATAAAACCTTATCTAAAGAAAGCGTTTCATATGCACACTGTGCAAGGGCTATATGTCCATTATGAACAGGGCTGAAAGTTCCTCCCATAATTCCTACTTTATTGAGTGATTCCATAACGTACCTCTTTATTTTGGAAGAATAATCTTAGGATTTTCTTTAAAAGGCTTGTACAAAACAAACTTCTTACCAATTACCTGTACAACCTGAGAGCGAGTACGTTCTGCTACTGTATTCGCTACTTCCTTAGGATCATCCAGACAATTCTTCAAAATTGAAATCTTAACAAGTTCTCTTGTATTGAATACTTCAGAAATTGCTTCTACATTTTCCGGTGTTACAGATGATTTTCCAATCTGAAATACCGGTTCAAGATTCATAGCAAGTCCCTTTAAATAAGAACGCTGTTTACTTGTCATTATCATACCTCCATTAGTAATTGTTTATTCTTTATAGTAATTAAAAGCAAGACCATACATACGTACTGTATCACCTTCCTGAATCCCCAGAGCCTCTAATTCATCCAGAATGCCATTTTCTTTCAGGAACTTCTGGAAGAACTGGAATCCACGCTCAGAATCCAGATTGGTGTAACCTAACATCTTCTCGATTCTAGGTCCTTCTACAACGTATTCATTGTCTTTTTCATTATATTCTACGCTATATGGTTCATTACCAGTTACAATATCAACATCAGGATTAAATTCAGGCTCAAATACTGTAGGTGCTTCGTTGATATCTGCAAGCATATCACTTACACAATACAGGAGTTCTGAAAGCCCCTGACCTGATACAGCAGAAATCGGAAATACTTTAATTCCCTTAGGTTCAAATTCTGCCCGGATTTTTGCAACCGGATCTTCACCATCTTCTGTATAGATTGCATCAATCTTATTAGCTGCGATTACCTGAGGACGATGAGCAATATCAGCATTGTAAGCTTCCAATTCCTTGTTAATTGCATAGATATCCGCAATAGGATCACGTCCTTCTGTGGATGCAGCATCTACCAGATGAATCAAAACCTTCGTTCTCTCTATATGTCGAAGGAATTCATGACCAAGTCCAACTCCTTCTGATGCACCCTCGATCAATCCAGGAATATCTGCAATTACAAAACCTTTACCATCATCCAGATCAACTACTCCAAGATTAGGATTCAATGTTGTAAAATGATAGTTTGCAATCTTAGGTCTTGCATTTGTCACACGGGATAATAATGTTGACTTACCTACATTCGGGAAACCAACCAATCCGACATCTGCGATCACCTTCAATTCCAGAAACAGATTCAGTTCTTTAGCGGGCTGTCCTGGCTGAGCATACTTTGGTGCCTGCATCGTTGATGTAGCGTAATGCTGATTACCGTTACCACCCTTACCACCAGATAAAATAACCTGTCTGCGGTTATCACCTGACATATCAGCTATGATTTTTCCTGATTCCAGCTCTTTAATAACAGTACCTTCAGGAACTTTGATGATAATATCCTTACCATCTTTACCACGGCAATTACGTTTGCCGCCCTGCTCACCATCTTCAGCAGAATACTTCCTGATATGGCGAAAATCTGTCAAGGTATTAAGACCCTCATCGACTTCAAAAATAACACTGCCGCCATGACCGCCATCGCCGCCATCAGGACCACCATTAGGTACATATTTTTCACGGCGAAAAGAAACATGACCATCTCCGCCCTTGCCGCTTCTGATATATATTTTCGCTCTATCTGCAAACATCGATTTCTAACCTTTCTGAATAGTTATATATAGTGTTAAAAAGGCTTCAGGGGTACAACCTGAAGCCTTACGTCTTATTTCTCTTCTACAGGATAAACGGAAGCTTGTTTCTTATCTCTTCCTTTTCTTTCGAATCTGAGAACACCATCTACTAATGCAAATAATGTGTCATCTCCGCCGATACCAACATTAACACCGGGATGAATCTTTGTTCCACGCTGTCTATATAAAATGTTGCCTGCCTTTACGAACTGACCGTCTGCTCTTTTTGCACCTAATCTCTTGGATTCGGAATCTCTACCGTTCTTAGTAGAACCAACACCCTTCTTATGAGCAAAAAACTGAAGGTTTAATTTCATCATGGTTTTACACCTCCTCGAATTTGAGTCTTAAATACTTCTTGCCGCATTGTGAAACAATGCTTTCTAAACCCAATATCATAGAATCTATCAAAAGCTTTGCATGTTCGCTGATCTCGTTTGGAAAACGACAATCAATATAACCTGTCGTTTCATCATTAACCAGTTCCATCTCCTCATGAACTAATTCTTCCAGAGAATTCACTGTGTTAATTACAAGAATCGAAATCGCAGCACATACAATATCTTTGCCTGACATAGCATATCCGGCATGACCCTTGCAGGTAAAACCTTTGTAGCTACCTTTATCGGATTTATAAATGGTAATCGTAGTCATAATAAGTAAACCGATAACATCTATTAAGCGTTGATTTTGTCAATCTTAACCTGTGTGTATGCTTGTCTATGACCGTTCTTTTTGTGATAGCCAGTCTTTCTCTTATACTTGTAAACGATGACTTTCTTGCCTCTGCCCTGCTCCATAACAGTAGCTGTTACAGTAGCGTTAGCAACGTCAGCGCCAACTTTAAGAGAATCATTGCTAACAGCAATCACGTTGTCAAAAGTTACAGTATTTCCAGCTTCTGCATTAAGCTTCTCAACCTTAATAACATCACCTTCGGAAACCTTGTACTGCTTTCCACCTGTTGCAATAATTGCGTACATATTGCACCTCCTAAATAATTACTCGCTAACTTTGGTGATACATATTCGTATACTTCAACCTAGTTATGCGGCATACTCATAAATAATATCATCGACTTTCTAATAAGTCAATAGTTTTATTTAATTTATTTGTTCTTTTAATGCTTTTTTTGTCTTTTTACGTGTAATCTCTACCAGTCCAAGTGGTGTCATATCTACAATAGTGGTCAGAATACGGTCATTATGTGCCAGATGACGCAGTTCATCCAGAAGACGCTCATTTCTCTCCTGGCTCTCCATATTGATAAAATCAACCATAATGATACCTGAAAGATTACGAAGTGTAATCTGTCTGATAATTTCTCTGGCTGCCTCTGCATTGATCTGCCAGATATATTCATCATTACTTTTATTGGTATTGTTCTTACCGGAGTTTACATCAATCACGTACATGGCTTCTGTCTGTTCTATGACCAGATAAGCCCCGGATTTTAACCAGACTCTTGGAACCAGCAGTTCCTGTATCTTCGTATCAATACTGTACAGCTTTCTAAGTGGATACGATTCATCTTTATATAAAGACAACATACTCAGCATCTTGGGTGAATAGATCTGCAGGAAATCAGATAACTGGTCATACAGCTGCTGGTCATCCGTAATAATACTGTCATACTCATCAAAATAAGCATCTCTGATATCTGTCAGATATGCATCGGGCGCCTTATACAACAGACTGTAGCATGTCCGATATGTTCCATCATGTATCAGTCTCTGCATCTGATCTATCAGCATCTGATATTCCTTTTGAAGAATCTCTGCATACTCCGGCGTCGTTTCAATTAACTGCAGTGCATTGGTCCGCACAATGATTCCCAGTTCTGTATCGGCAGGAATCGTCTGCTGTAATGCATTTTTATAATTCTTACTTACTTTATTGGATACACTCTTTTTACTGTTTGCATTTGTCACAACACAATATTTACCTGACAAAGACAAGTTCACTGTGAAAACAGCATCCTTCGTACGAATGGCTTCCTTTTCCATCTGCACTATAATTTCATCTCCAGCAAGAATACGACCATCATACGTACGATTCAGCATAATTGGTGTGTAATGCGGGTTGATTGGAAGATAGCCTCTCATATTGGGCTGATAATAAATAAATGCCGCATTAATATTAGGAACTATATTAATGACTTTAGCCACATAAATATTACCAATATCACCTTCCTTGTGCTCTTTACAGAAAGAAACGGACTCCATTCTGTTATTCTGCATAAGAAAAGAAAGAACACCGTGTTTATAATTTGTCAGAACCAGCCGATTATCAGACATTTAGAATTCCTTTCCGATGAAGCCAAGAGGAACAAGTTCTCTCTGCTCCTCATTTCCAATATTCATATAAGTCTCTTCTCTTGTAATCAGCAGGGCAATTTCATCAAGTGTAGCTCCATTCTGCTCATAAAAGGCATTAATGACCAGAGAGGGTTTGATATTACCTGAGCTGCTGGCATCTACAGTAAGATGAATACGACCATCTTCCTCTGTAGTACATTCATAAATATATGGCTTCATATCAAAAGTAGCTTCACTACGTTTGGTTTTCTTCGTTACAATGATTTCAGGCTGCTCATAGAAGGCACGCAGAGCATTGCGATAATCAAAATCAGGCTCATATCCACTACGAAAAGCAATAGAATAAGATGCAGCAGCTACACTTGCCATTGCATTACCTGCATCATCAGGAAGCATTTTTACCTCCAGTACATGAATCCCTTCTACCATCTGGTGGTTAAGTGCCTCCAGCATATCTTTGGAGCTGGTAACGGAGTTCACTTCAATATCCATGTATTCTCCATTACTTTCCAGCCCGACACCTAAGGGCGCTGCAAATGACATAATCTGATGAGGGCTGAATCCTCCTGTATATGCTATATCAATATCAGCACGTCTGACTGCTTTCTGGAAGAAACGCATGACATCAAGATGTCCGATAAATTTCAAAGCTCCGTATTTTGCGAATTTAATTCTAAGCTTCATGTGCTTCCTCCTTTCCAGTATGCGGCTCGAAACAGACACCACATCCAAACCGTGCTGCTCCACATGCATTACATTGCTGGCGGCAATTTGGTGTCACTTTCTCATCCAGTGCACGCATCCATTCTTTTTTCAGGAAATCTTTCGTTACACCGCAATCTATAAAATCCCATGGGAAGATTTCGTCCAGTTCTCTTTCTCTTGTGGTATAGAAATCTGTATCAACACCACATTCTGCAAAAGTTTCCATCCAGACGTCATGTTTGTAATATTCTCCCCAAGCATCAAAAATACAGCCCTTCTGGTATGCTTTTAAAATAACCTGGGCAATCTTACGGTCTCCTCTTGCGAGAATTCCTTCCATTACAGAAGCATCTGCTTCATGCCAGTTATATTTAATACTCTTCTGGTTAAGCTGTTCACTGATAGCACGACGTGTTGTGTATGCTTTTTCAATGAACTGTTCCTTCGTACATTGTGCAGCCCACTGGAACGGAGTAAATGGCTTTGGAATAAAGAAAGATGTACTGGCTACAATCTGTACCTTACCGTTTCTCTTTTCCTTGGGAACTGTCTCATAATATGCAGCAGCAATTTTATTGGAAAGCTCTGCAATTCCCTTAATATCTTCTTCTGTTTCTGTTGGAAGTCCAAGCATGAAATAAAGCTTTACACGATTCCAGCCACCTTCAAAGGCTTCTGTAGCACCTTTGAGAATCACTTCTTCTGTCAATCCCTTATTAATAACATCACGAAGACGCTGGCTTCCTGCTTCCGGTGCAAAAGTAAGGCTGCTCTTTTTAATATCCTGTACCTTCTGCATAACATCCAGTGAAAAAGCATCAATACGCAGGGATGGCAAAGAAATATTGACTTTTTTATTCTTACAATGCTCAATCAGGAAATTCACCAGTTCTTCCAGATGGGAATAGTCACTTGAGCTTAAAGAACTCAATGTAATTTCTTCATATCCGGTGTTATCAAGCATCTTGAGTGCATACTCCTTGAGCATATTGACGTCGCGTTCACGAACCGGTCGGTAGAGCTGTCCAGCCTGACAGAAGCGACAGCCTCTGATACATCCTCTCTGAATCTCAAGTACCACTCTGTCCTGTGTACATTTGATAAAAGGAACAACCTGTTTCTCAGGATAATAGGTATTCGTTACATCTTTTACCATTTCTTTGGTAATGGTCGCTGGCAGTCCTTCTACACTCGGAGTAAAGGACGCAATCGTACCATCTTCCTTATAGCTTACTTCATAAAGCTGTGGCACATAAAGTCCTGGCAGCTGCCCTGCCTGAATCAGGAACTCTCTACGACTTTTACCTTCTGCCTTTGCCTGTTTATATAAATCTAAAAGTGCACGGTATTGTGTTTCTCCCTCGCCAATGTAAATAATATCAAAAAAGTCTGCAATTGGTTCAGGATTGTAAGAACATGGTCCTCCTCCGATTACAATCGGGTCATCCCATGTACGTTCTGCCGCAAGCAATGGAATTCCTGACAGATCCAATACCTGTAAAATATTGGTATAACACATTTCATATTGAATCGTAATTCCAAGAAAATCAAAATTTTTGATCGGGTCCTGGGATTCCAGCGCAAATAATGGAATGTGGCGTTCTCTCATGACTGCATCGAGATCCGGCCATGGAGAATAAACTCGTTCACACCATGTATCTTCAAAACGATTGAACATATCATAAAGAATCTGGATTCCCAGATGAGACATTCCTATTTCATATACATCAGGGAAACACATTGCAAAACGAATCGCAATCTGTTCCTTATCTTTCATGATACTATTGACTTCATTACCTATATAACGTGCTGGCTTTTCAATTTTTAATAAAATATCATCACTAAGGGCTAATTTTCTCATGTTCATACCTTTTCTATAGAATTTCAGACTAACCAAAAGCCAGCCTGTGCAGCTATTAAGCTTATCACAGGCTGACTGTTTTGTCTATTAATTTTTAATTTGCAGCTGCCATCTGAAGCTGAAGCAGAACTGCAGGATCTGTTATCATTTTACCGTCTACATCAAAAAGATAAGGAACGCCACCGATTTCAACAATACCTGTCTGCATTGCACCTGCATCATCGAAATAATATACAGCTCCATTAATTGTTGCAAGACCTGTTACCATATGACCGTCTGTCTCATAATATCTGGCTGTTACACCATCGTTGAACCAGCCTGTATACAGAGAACCGTCTGCTGAGAACAGATAAGATAAGCCATTGAGTGTAACGGCTCCTGTCTGCATATGTCCATTCTCATCAAAGTAATATGTCTTGCCTTCAATTGTATTCCAGCCTGTTACCTTATGTCCATCTACAGTTGACAGATAATAGCGGTATACACCATCTGTAAACCAGCCATATGCCATGGAACCATCTGCTGCAAATAAGAAAGTGACATCTCCAATTGTCTGCCATCCGGTCTGCATGATACCTTTGTCATCAAAATAATAATACTTATTATTAACAACATTCAAACCTGTCAGCATATGACCATCTGTTGTAAAGAATCTCTTTCCATCCGGCAGATCAAGGAATCCGGTATACATAGCACCATTCTCAGCAAAATAGTAGGTAAGTCCGCTCAGGTTCTGAAGACCTGTAAGCATTTTACCATTTGCATCAAAGAAGTACATTCCAGCTCCGATTGGAGTAAAGCCAACAGACATGACACCATCCGGCTGGAGATAATAAATACCATCTTCCAGTGTCAGCCAGCCAGTCATCATCTGACCGTATGGATTCAAATAATACTTGGCAAGCCCTAAATCCAGCCAGCCTCTCTGCATTTTATAATTAATATAATAATACAGGAAACCTTTCCTTGCTACCCATCCAGTATCTACAATACTTGTTGAATAGTCCTTCAGACAATAATCCAGGTCTACGTTGGTATTAATACCATTGATTCGTCCCGTCTCACTATACTGCCATACAGCAGCATCTGGAATATCACAGGATGCTCCCCACTGAGCTACCCACTTATCGTAAAAAATAGGTCCCAGCTTCTTGGTATACCAATATTTATTGGCATATACCATAGGGTAATATCCTTCAGCTTCAATAATTGCACAGAAGGTATTTGCCATCAGCGAAAGTGTATCCGTGGATAATCCCGCCTGGCAATCATCCTCCACATCCCATACAATCGGGAATGATACAGGAAGATTTTGAACTGCATTCAGAACAAATTCTGCTTCCATAGCAGCTTCCTGCACATTGGTCGCATAAGAATAAATATAAACGCCGGTCTTAATACCTACAGCCTGGGCTGACATCATATTATAATAGAAATATTCGTCCAGTCCCTTTTTTAAGTTGCCGACTCTGATAAAAGCAAAGGAAACACCACTTTGGGCAACTGCTGCCCAGTTGATGGCTCCCTGCCACTTGGATACGTCGATTCCCTGTGAAACGACCGCTGCATCAGATTGGAATGAAGGAACTCCAACCAACATAATCGTTGCCAACAGAGCGCAGAGAAATCGGGTAATTCCCTTTTTACATTTGTGTTTTGCTTTTGTGAACATTTGCATTGCATTCCCCTTTTTATCATACTTTATC
>CAVBMG010000066.1:0-19111 GCA_963596435.1 Agathobacter sp. | reverse complement strand
GATGTATTGCGGGGCTTTGCAATATGTCTTGTGGTTCTGGGGCACTGCATCCAGGAGGGCAGTGGACAGGTATATAAATTACAGGAAGCATATTTTGATGACCGGCTGTATCAGTTAATCTACAGCTTTCATATGCCGCTTTTCATGCTGATAAGTGGCTGGCTTGGCTGGTACAGTATGAAGACAACGGACGATAGAAGGGAACAATTGCGGATTCTGGGCAAAAGGGCGGCATCCCTGCTGATTCCCATATTTGGATGGACTGCGCTGGATTCAGTGAGACATTTTCTTATGAATGCCTATTATGGCTATCCACATGCAGGACTGGGACAGGGGGTGCTTCAATATATAGTTAATTCCCTGGAAAATCTGTGGTTTCTGTGGGCAGTGTTCTGGTGCTTCCTGATCGTATGGTGTATGCATTACTGGTTTCATGATGCGTTATGGCTTTATATTGTGGGTTTTCTGATAATGTTCTTTATTCCAGACGGATTGGGACTTGGAGCATATAAATATATGTTGCCTTTTTACATCATTGCCTTTTATTTCCATGAAGGAATGTCTGAACGGGAGCATAATAAAGAGAATGCAATCAGCAGACTGTGTGAGATAATCAGCAATGTATATGAACAGGCGCCCATCGTTCTGACTCTGGCGGTCGGTCTTGTATGGATTCTATTGTTTGTTGCTTTCTTTAATCAGGATGCATTTATTTACCTGACAGGTTATAAATTGTTGGGAAAAGAAATTACCAGACAGCTTGCGATAGATGGATACCGCTTTATCATAGGACTTTCAGGCAGTTGTTTTGTGATTCTGCTATGGAAAGATATTCTACAGCTGCGCAAAGGGTATGGATTCCCTGTATTTTCCTGCCTTGGACGAAACAGCATGGGTATCTATATCGTATCGGGGTATGTGATCATACTGGGAATTGCAGAATTTACGCAGGGAATAGAACCTTCTTATGCAGTAAATCTTGCAGAAATGCTGATAGTGCTTTTGATTTCCACAGGTTTTACAGAGATAACAGGGCAAATTCCTGCAATTGGCAGATTAGTCGGGAAATAGTGTAAAAAAACCATATATGGTAGTTTTTTTACACGGCAAATTTGTGCCGATGGCCCAAAGTTTGCAGGTTTCGGAGAGGCAGGATAAATATGAATCAGATAAAAAATCATGTACAACATGAATTTGAACCGGTATATGATGAATATTCGCAGATTCTGATATTGGGGACTTTGCCATCTGTAAAGTCCAGGGAGAACCACTTCTATTATGGGCATCCACAGAACCGGTTCTGGAAGCTGCTTGCGTATCTGACACAGGCGCAGATACCGGAGACAATTGAACAAAAGAAAAGTTTCCTGCTGGAACATCACATTGCAGTCTGGGATGTGATTGCAGAATGTGATATCATAGGTTCCAGTGACAGCAGTATCTCAAATGTAACACCTGCAGATCTCTCCAGGGTATTATCCGCGGCTCCCATCAGACAGATCTATGCGAATGGTGCGACTGCTGCGAAGCTGTATCATAAATATCAGGAGAAGATAACAGGAAGAGATATTATAACATTGCCGTCTACCAGCCCGGCGAATGCTGCCTTTTCCATGGAACGGCTGGCAGAGAACTGGAATTGTATCTTCGTGCACTTGACACAAACCAGTTAAGATCAGAAGGTGCACAGAAAAGAGGATTCATATTATGTTTGAACAGGAACAGCAGGATGCAGTCAGAGTTGTAGAAGAATTTCTGGAGCAGGCAAAATTAAAAAAAGGTGATTTGGTGGTAATCGGGTGCTCGACCAGTGAGATCGCATCCCACAGAATCGGTTCTTATTCCAATGCAGATCTTGGAGAAGCTGTATTTCTTGCAATGCAGGGGGCTTTTGCTAAAGAGGGGATCAGCATTGCCACACAGTGCTGTGAGCATCTCAACAGAGCATTAATTATAGAAAGAAAAGATGCAGAACGCTTCGGTTATGAAGAAGTCAATGTGGTGCCACAGCCAAAGGCAGGCGGTTCATTCTCCACCGCTGCATGGAAGCATATGCAGGATCCTGTGGCAGTAGAGCATATTCAGGCAAAAGGCGGCATTGATATAGGAGATACCTTGATTGGTATGCATCTTAGGGCAGTAGCAGTACCTGTCAGAATCGAACATCCGACGATAGGTGGCGCACATATTGTCTGTGCAAGGACCAGGGCAAAATTCGTAGGCGGCGAGAGAGCTCACTATAATGAAGCATTATTGTAAACATAAAATTTTGACAAAATCCCTTTTCTAAAGCATAAGGGTTGTGTTATAATTGACGTAGCATACAGAAAGATGGTTAAGAGTCTGATGGCTGAAATAAATAACAAGAGACAGAGGCGTGTACAGCGCCTGAAACGTTTGATTGTGATCATGCTGATCATGGTGTTTGTCATACCTGTTACGATCAGCATTGTTCTGGCTGTACAGCTTCATGGACTTGGTAAACAGGTGAATGAGTTGCAGACAGAGATTGCTTCCATGCAGATACAGCTGGAGGAGCAGAAGGTGAATGCGGCTGATTCACAGGAACTTACAGAGGAAGAAGCCTCTGCGGATGTACAGACACTGGAGAATCAGAATGTGTGGAGTGAGCCTTCCAGGACGACCCCGGCAGATTCTGGTATTCATAAGGTATATCTGACATTTGATGATGGACCAAGTGCCAATACAGATCAGATTCTGGATATTCTGGATGAGTATGGAGTGAAGGCTACATTCTTTGTAGTTGGTAAAGAAGGATATAATGACCAGTACCGGCGTATTGTAGAGGAGGGTCATACCCTTGGCATGCATTCCTACAGCCACGTGTATCGTGATATTTATGAGTCTGTGGAAGCGTATGGTCAGGATCTTGAGAAGCTGCATACATATCTGTATGAATTGACAGGTGTAGACAGCAGGATCGTGAGACTGCCGGGAGGCAGCAGTAATACGGTCAGCAAGGATAAGATACAGGATATCATTGCTTATCTGGGACAACAGGGCATGACCTATTATGACTGGAATGTATCCAGTGGAGATGCAGCCAGCGGTTATGTCAGTGCACAGCAGATAGCAGATAATGTATTGAATCACGTGAGTGAACATCATACTTCCATTGTTCTGATGCATGATGCATCGGGCAAGAATACAACAGTGGAAGCTCTTCCTATTATATTAGAGAAGATACTGGAGTCTGATAATATGGTGTTGTTGCCGATTACGGAGGATACAGTACCAATTCAGCATGTTCAGGCACAATAAGGGTGAAAGCACCTTAGGATAAAATTGGAGGATAGTGAAAATGGGTTTTTTTCAGGATTTGAAACAGGATTTATCTCAGGCAGTGAATGAAATGGTACCTGAGGATGCAGAAACAGAACAGGGAGACGTTACTGCCAGAGCAGAAGCTACTTCTTCTGAAGATCTTTTTGGGCAGACAGATGGAGAAGAATTTGCAGACCTTGAAGCAATGCTGGATAATGAAGCAGCAGCTTTAGGGGCTGATACAGCAACCGTTCAGGAGCCTGTACAAGAGACAGTACAGCAGCCTGAAGTTGAGCCGGAACAGGCAAAACAGGCTAATGATGAAGTAGAGGAACTTTTAAATGAAGTGGAATTGAATCTTTCTGATCAGGCTTCTTCCATGGAGAAGAAAACAGAGCCTGACTTTAGAAGTACCAGAGAGCCGAGCTTTTATAATAATACTACAGAGACATCATCAGATACTGCGGTTATTACAGCAGGCATGACCATTACTGGTGATGTGATCAGCAGTGGCAATATGGATCTGATCGGCAGCATCAATGGTAATATAGAAATCAATGGTAAGTTAAATGTAACAGGCAATATCAACGGTAATTCTTCCGCAGCAGAGATTTACGCAGAGTCTGCACAGATCAATGGTGAAGTGAAGAGCAAGGGCAGCGTCAAGATCGGTCAGAGCTCTGTTGTAATCGGTAATATCTTTGCAACAAGCGCAGTTATCGCAGGTGCTGTTAAGGGCGATATTGATGTGCATGGTCCGGTCATTCTGGATACCTCTGCAATTGTTATGGGCAACATTAAGTCCAAGTCCGTACAAATTAACAATGGTGCTGTTATCGAAGGTATGTGTTCACAGTGCTATGCAGAAGTCAGCCCGACATCCTTCTTCAGTGATGTGAAGAAAAACAGAAAATAATATAAACTCAGGAAAGGCATGGTTATTAAAATGCAGAGAATTGTATTGAAATTAAGTGGAGAAGCATTAGCTGGTGAAAAGAAGACCGGTTTTGATGAAGCAACTGTTACCGCAGTGGCAAAACAGGTAAAAGAGATCGTAGACAGTGGAATCCAGGTAGGCATCGTAATTGGTGGAGGCAACTTCTGGCGAGGCAGAACCAGTGAGACTATCGACAGAACCAAAGCAGATCAGATCGGTATGCTTGCAACTGTCATGAACTGCATCTATGTATCTGAAATCTTCCGTTTCGTAGGAATGGAGACAGAAGTATTTACTCCTTTTGCATGTTCTTCTTTTACAGAATTGTTCTCCAAGGATAAGGCTGTGAAAGCACTGGAAGCAGGCAAGGTCGTATTCTTTGCAGGAGGTACAGGTCATCCATATTTCTCTACAGATACAGGTGTTGTATTGAAAGCAATCGAGGTAGAGGCTGAGGTCATTCTGCTGGCAAAGGCAATTGACGGCGTATACAATGATGATCCAAGAGTCAACCCCGCAGCAGTAAAATATGATGAGGTATCCATTGATGAAGTAATAGCAAAGAATCTTCAGGTTATGGATATGACAGCATCTATCCTGGCAAGAGATAACAAGATGCCTATGTGGGTATTCGGACTGAACGAAGAGAACAGTATTGTCAATACATTAAAGGGTAAATTTAACGGAACCAAGGTTACCGTATAAACAAATAAGAGAGTATTATAGTAGGAGGCAACCAGAATATGGACGCAAGAGTAAAAACATACGAAGAGAAAATGCAGAAAGCATATGATTTCCTTTTGGCAGATTATCAGACAATCCGTGCAGGACGTGCTAATCCTCACGTTTTGGATAAGTTAAAGGTAGATTACTACGGAACACCTACACCAATCCAGCAGGTTGGTAATATTACAGTTCCAGAAGCAAGAATGATTCAGATCGCTCCATGGGAGAAGAGCCTGATCCGTGAGATCGAGAAGGCAATTATGGCTTCAGATATTGGAATCACACCAAACAATGATGGTACTGTTATCCGTCTGGTATTCCCTGAATTAACAGAGGAAAGAAGAAAAGACCTCGTTAAGGATGTAAAGAAGAAGGGTGAAGAAGCTAAGGTTGCAATCCGTAACATCAGACGTGATGCAAATGATGCTTTCAAGAAGCTTGCAAAGACTGAGATTTCAGAAGACGAGATCAAGGATCTGGAAGATTCAGTACAAAAGATTACAGATAAGTACATCAAGGATGTAGATAAGGCAATTGAGGACAAATCCAAAGAAATTATGACTGTATAATAAGCAGTCTGCAATGACTTTATAGGGAGGGGCATACATGAGGGATGTTATGCCCCCTTTTTAACGTATAGCGTATAGATAGAGGAGGCAACTTCAAATGAGTATACCGAAACATGTAGCAATCATTCTGGATGGTAATGGAAGATGGGCAAAAGCCAAAGGATTGCCACGTAAGGCAGGTCACGTACAGGGTGCGAAGAATGTAGAGACAGTCTGTGAAGCAGCTTACAATATGGGCATTCAGTATCTGACTGTATATGCGTTCTCCACGGAGAACTGGAACAGACCTCAGGATGAAGTAGATGCACTTATGCAGCTTCTGCGTAATTATATGAAGACCTGTCTGAAGACAGCTGCCAAGAATAATATGTGTGTCAGGGTTATCGGCGATAAGACAAGACTGGCAGACGATATTAAAGAAAGCATTGCTGCACTGGAAGAAGCGACAAAAGATTATACAGGACTGCATTTTCAGATTGCCCTGAATTATGGCAGCCGTGACGAAATTACAAGAGCAGTACGCCTCCTGGCACAAAAGGTAGCAGACGGAGAACTTACACCGGATCAGATCACAGAAGAAAGTATTGCACAACAGCTGGATACCGCAGGAATTCCTGATCCAGATCTGATGATCCGTACTTCAGGTGAGCAGAGAATCTCCAATTATCTCTTATGGCAGCTGGCATATGCAGAATTCTATTTCACACCTGTTCCCTGGCCTGACTTTGGTAAAGAAGAGCTTGAGAAGGCAGTAGAAGCATACCAGAAGAGAGACAGAAGATATGGACTGGTAAAGGAGGAATAAGTATTATGGCAGGCAAAATCAGTAAAGAAAGGACGATCAGCGGTATTGTTCTGGTTATCCTTGCACTGGCTACTATTTTGCCGGGAGGACCTATCCTGGCAGTTACACTTTACATTATTTCCAATATTGCATTTCTGGAATTGACCAAGGCTTGTGGTATTCATACAGGTGAGAAGCCCAATGCACTGGAGATTACAGGATTTCTGGCAATTGCAGCATACTATCTGTTGATTTATTTTGCACAGACACCTACGTATTTTATGATTACGGTCATTCTGCTGCTGATGGTACTGATGTCAGTGTATGTGTTGACTTTTCCAAAATTCACAGCGAATCAGGTCATGACTACATACTTCTGCCTGATCTATGCACCGGTCATGTTATCCTTTATCTTCCTGACCAGACAGCTTCCTTATGGAATATATCTGGTGTGGATGATCTTTATCAGTTCCTGGATTTCTGATACCTGTGCATATCTGGTAGGGGTAATGATCGGTAAGCATAAGCTTGCACCTGTTTTAAGCCCTAAGAAATCTATTGAGGGTTCTATTGGAGGCATTCTTGGCTCTGCCATTGTAGGAGCAGTGTTTGGTTTCTTCCTGATAGATAAGACACTGGGCGGACATCAGTATGGTACAATGTTATGCATAATCGGTGGAATCGGCTCTGTTATTTCACAGATCGGTGACTTGGCAGCTTCCGCGATTAAGCGTAACCATGATATCAAGGACTATGGCAAATTAATTCCAGGACATGGTGGCATTATGGATCGTTTTGACAGTGTGATCTTCACTGCGCCCATGATCTATTTTCTGATTATTTTATTCCTGTAAAATCAGGGGATTTCTATAGAAAAAGAAAGAAGGACATATATTGTGAAAAAAATAGCAATATTAGGATCAACCGGTTCTATTGGAACACAGACACTGGAGATCGTAAGAGATAACAGCGATTTGGAAGTAGTTGCTCTGGCAGCAGGCAGCAATGTGGAATTGATGGAGAAGCAGGTAAGAGAGTTCAAGCCCAGACTTGTGTCTCTTCAAAGCGAGGCTGCGTGTAAGGATCTGGCAGACAGATTAAAGGATATGCAGGTTACTATTGTACCGGGCATGGACGGACTGATTCAGATTGCAGAAATGGAAGAATCTGATATTCTGGTTACGGCAATTGTAGGAATGATCGGTATCAGACCTACTATAGCAGCAATCAAGAAGGGCAAGGATATTGCACTTGCCAATAAGGAAACACTGGTAACAGCAGGACATATTATTATGCCGCTGGCAGCACAGATGGGAGTATCCATATTGCCGGTAGACAGCGAACACAGTGCAATCTTCCAGTCTATGCAGGGAGAAAAGAAAGAACAGGTAAGCAAGCTGTTGATTACTGCATCCGGCGGCCCTTTCAGAGGAAGAACCAGGGAACAGCTGGCAGACATTCGTGTAGAGGATGCATTGAAACATCCTAACTGGTCTATGGGACATAAGATTACCATTGATTCTGCCACACTGGTAAATAAAGGTCTGGAAGTCATGGAGGCAAAATGGCTCTTTGATGTAGATCTTGACAGAATACAGGTAGTGGTACATCCTCAGAGCATTATTCATTCCATGGTAGAATATGTGGACGGAGGAATCATTGCGCAGCTGGGGACTCCTGATATGAAGCTTCCGATTCAGTATGCCCTTTTCTATCCTGACAGACGTCCTATGAAAGGCAAGAGAGTGGATTTCTATGAATTGGGAACGATAACCTTTGAAAAGCCGGATATGGAGACTTTCACTGGTCTGAAACTGGCTCTTCGTGCAGCATCCACAGGCGGTAGTCTGCCTACTGTATTCAATGCAGCCAATGAGAAGGCGGTCAGTCTTTTCCTGAATAGAAAGATCAAGTTTCTGGAGATTCCAGAGTTGATAGAGATGTGTATGGATGCACACAAGGTAGTTGAGAATCCTTCTGTAGATGAGATTCTGGCTGCAGAAGCAGAGAGTTATGAGAGAATCGCATCCAGATATGCGTAAGATTCAGTGCCGGATTCATGATTTATCCGGCATTTCATACAATATTAGTAAGGCACAGGTAATATAAGGAGGTAAATGATGCTGTTGACTTTAATCGTGTTTATACTTGTATTTGGCGTCGTTGTCATTGCTCATGAGTTGGGACATTTTCTGATAGCGAAGCTGAACGGCATCAGAGTAGTGGAATTTGCAGTCGGCATGGGACCGGCAATCTGTAAATTCACCAAAGGAGAGACCAGATATGTACTGCGTCTGCTGCCTTTGGGCGGAGCCTGCATGTTTGAGGGCGAAGACGGTATATATACAGAGAAAGCGAAGGAAGAGGGAGCAGAGCCTGTAAAACAGGAAGGGGCATTCAATGAGGCAAATGTCTGGGCGAGAATCGCAACGGTATTTGCAGGACCTTTCTTCAATATGATCCTGGCATTTCTTCTGGCTTTGATCGTAGTTGGATTTGCCGGCTCTACGAAGCCTACCGTAAATGCATTAATGGAAGGCTATCCCGCAGCTGAGGCAGGACTGGAAGTAGGAGATGTTATTACCCGTATTGACGGAGAGAAAATCCATTTGCAGGGAGAAGTAACATTAATTTCCTCTTTGAGTCAGGGAGATACTCTGCATCTGGAATATAAAAGAGACGGTCAGAAATACGAGACAGATCTGACGCCAAAATACAGTGAGGAAGATCAGCGTTATTATATGGGCTTCACCATAGGAGAACATGTAGATGCCAAGGGCTTTGGACTGATTCAGTACAGCTATTATGAAGTAAGATACTGGTTCAAGGCGACCATTAAGAGCCTTTTGATGCTGATTCAGGGCAAGCTGTCCACAGATGATCTGTCAGGACCGGTAGGCATTGCAGCTACAATAGACGAGACTATAGAAGTAACGAAGCCATATGGTATTCCTACGATGGTATTGACCATGATCAATTTTGCAATTCTGCTCAGTGTCAATCTGGGAGTCATGAATCTGCTGCCAATACCGGCGCTGGATGGAGGCAGACTGTTATTCCTTCTGGTCGAAGTAGTACGTGGTAAACCGATTCCTCCCGAGAAGGAAGGCGTTGTTCATTTTGTGGGTTTTGTGGTATTAATGATATTTATGGTATTTGTGATGTACCATGATATTGCAAGACTGATCAGATAACTGAAAGGCATGGTATTAGAATGTTATACAGGGAAAAGACAAAAGTAATAAAAATAGGTAATAAGGTAATCGGCGGCGGGAATCCTATTATGATTCAGTCTATGACGAACACCAAGACTGAGGATGTGGCTGCCACAGTCAATCAGATTTTGAGATTACAGGATGCAGGCTGCGACATTATACGTTGTACAGTACCTAATATAGATGCAGCAAGAGCCATTGCAGAGATTAAGAAAGAGATATCCATTCCACTGGTTGCTGATATTCATTTTGATTACAGAATGGCAATCGCAGCTATGGAGAATGGTGCAGATAAGATTCGTATCAATCCCGGAAATATCGGCAGCAAGGAACGTGTCGCAGAGGTGGTACGTGTTGCAAAAGAACGTAATATTCCCATCCGTGTAGGAGTAAACAGTGGTTCACTGGAGAAAGAACTGGTAGAGAAGTATCATGGTGTGACAGCAGAAGGAATCGTGGAAAGTGCACTGGATAAGGTCAGAATGATAGAAGATATGGATTATGACAATCTGGTAATCAGTATCAAATCTTCTGACGTATTGATGAGTGTAAAAGCCCATGAATTACTGGCTGGCAAGACTCCATACCCGCTTCATGTAGGTATTACAGAGTCAGGAACCGTTACGAGCGGTAATATTAAATCTTCTATTGGGCTGGGAATTATTCTGCATGAGGGCATTGGTGATACAATCCGTGTCTCATTAACAGGAGATCCCGTAGAAGAGATTAAATCAGCCAAACTCATCCTGAGAACCCTTGGACTGCGTAAAGGCGGCATAGAAGTGGTATCCTGCCCTACCTGTGGCAGAACCAACATTGACCTGATCGGACTGGCTACACAGGTTGAGAACCTGGTACAGAATTATGACCTGGATATCAAAGTTGCTGTTATGGGCTGTGCAGTAAATGGACCTGGAGAAGCGAAAGAAGCAGATATTGGTATTGCAGGAGGAGTAGGCGAAGGTCTGTTAATCAAAAAAGGAGAAATCGTACGTAAAGTGCCGGAGAATGAATTGCTGGCAACTTTGAAGCATGAGCTGGATAACTGGGGATTACAATAAATGGAAAAGAATTTTTTTGAAGCATTTCCAAATTTAAAACTGACAGGAGCACGTAAGGATCTGTTTGAACAGGTGGTAGTGGAGAGGATTACTGCGACCAGACGTAAGGATATTCTGCGTATTTATATCAGAAGTGAGAGACTGATAGAGAAAGATGATGTCTATGGTGTGGAGCAGGAGATCAAGAAGCAGTTCTTCCCCAAGGACAACATTATCATTAAGATCTATGAGAAGTTCATTCTGTCCAGTCAGTACAATCCTGAAAAACTCATGGATACATATAAGGACAGCGTATTGATGGAACTGAAAGATACAGAACACATGCTGTATACAATGTTTCGTCAGGCAGACATGGAATATCCAGATGAACAGACAGTGAAACTCATTCTGGAAGACAGTGTAATTGCGAAATCCAAGGAAGATGAACTGATTCGTATTCTGGATAAGGTTCTGAATGAGAGATGCGGTTTTAGCGTGAAATTCCATGTGGACTATCGAGAAGCAGCAGAGAGCAAATACCGTGAAGAAGATGAACTGAAGATTCAACAAATCGTAGCCAACATTGCGGACAGAGTATCGGTATCTTCTAACGATTCCAATCAGGCTGAAGTACAACCAGTACAGAAGACAACGGCAGCAGAGAAGAAAACTGCACCGGCAGAGAAGCCCAAGGCACCTGAAAAACCGGCATCCTTTAATAAGCCTGAGAAGCGCTTTGAAAAAGGTGGCTTCCAGCGCCGTTTCCAGAAGAAATCCGATAATCCTGATGTCATTTACGGCAGAGATTTCGATGAAGAAACCATGAATATTGATGAAATCTGGGGCGAAATGGGCGAGGTAGTCATCCGCGGTAAGGTACGTACACTGGAACAGAGAGAGATTCGTAACGAGAAGACGATTGTCAGCTTCGAAATTACAGATTTTACAGATACCATTAAGGTCAAGATGTTCGTTCACAACGAGCAGCTTCCAGAGCTTCTGGCTGAATTGAAGGTAGGAGCCTTTGTGAAAGTCAAGGGTGTAACAGTCAATGATACGTTTGATAGAGAATTAACAATTGCTACTGTAATCGGCTTGAAGAAGATTCCTGATTTTACTACGATCCGAATGGATAACAGTGTCAAGAAACGTGTAGAGCTGCACTGCCATACCAAGATGAGTGATATGGATGGTGTCACAGATGTAAAAGATATCATCAAACGTGCCAAGAAGTGGGGACACAAGGCTATCGCCATAACGGACCATGGATGCGTACAGTCTTTCCCGGATGCAAATCATGCACTGGATAAAGATGATACTTTTAAGATTATTTATGGCGTGGAAGGCTATCTGGTAGATGACCTGAAAGAAATCGTAACGGATGGCAAGGGACAGTCTCTGGATGAGAAATACGTTGTATTCGATATCGAGACGACGGGATTTTCACCTGTTACCAACCGTATTATAGAGATTGGAGCAGTGAAGGTAGAGAATGGAGAGATTACAGAGAGATTCTCTACCTTTGTCAATCCGCAGGTACCGATTCCTTTTCATATTGAGAAGCTTACCAGTATTAATGACAGCATGGTCATGGACGCAGATCCTATCGAAGTGGTGCTGCCGCAGTTTTTGGAGTTCGTGGGAGATGCCATACTGGTGGCGCATAATGCCAATTTTGATGTCAGCTTTATTAAGGAAAATGCCAAAAGACAGGGGATCCCTGTGGACTTCACTTATGTAGATACGGTGGGTATCGCCAGAGCGTTATTGACCGGACAATCCAAATATACGCTGGATGCCGTAGCCAAGACACTGGGAATATCTCTTGAAAATCACCACAGAGCAGTAGATGATGCAGAATGTACAGCAGAAATCTTTGTAAAATTCATAGAAATGCTCAAGAAAGACAATATTCTGGACCTGGCATCCTTAAATGAACTGGGTAAATCCAGCGTCGAAGCAATCCGAAAGCTGCATTCCTACCATATTATTATTCTGGCAAAGAATCAGACAGGACGAATCAACCTGTACAGACTGGTATCAGAGTCCCATCTGACATATTTCCATAAAAGACCACTGATTCCAAAGAGCCTGATTCAGAAATACAGAGAAGGTCTGATTATTGGAAGTGCCTGTGAGGCGGGAGAACTGTTCCGGGCATTGCTGGATGGTCAAAGTGATGAGCAGATAGCAAGAATCGTGAGATTCTATGATTATCTGGAGATACAGCCTCTTGGCAATAACCGATTCATGATTGAGTCAGAGAAGCTTCCTGATATCAAATCGGATGAAGATCTGATTGAATTGAATAAGAGAATCGTAAAGCTCGGTGAAGAATTCCATAAGCCTGTAGTGGCAACCTGTGATGTGCATTTCCTTGATCCGGAGGATGAGATATACCGTCGTATTATTATGACGGGTAAAGGATTTAAGGATGCGGACAATCAGGCACCGCTTTTTTTGCGTACCACAGAAGAGATGCTGGACGAATTTTCTTTCTATCTGGGAAGTGAAAAGGCAGAGGAAATTGTTATCACCAATACAAATATGATTGCCGATATGTGTGACAGAATCGCGCCTGTCAGACCGGATAAATGTCCTCCGGTCATTGAGAACAGTGACCAGCAGCTGACAGATATCTGTTATCGTAAGGCACATGAAATGTACGGCGAAGAACTGCCGGAGATCGTAGAAGCCAGATTGAAACGAGAATTGAATTCTATCATCAGTAATGGATTCGCCGTTATGTATATCATTGCACAGAAGCTGGTGTGGAAGTCTGTAGAAGATGGATACCTGGTAGGTTCACGTGGTTCTGTAGGATCTTCCTTCGTAGCTACAATGGCGGGAATCACAGAGGTTAATCCTCTTAGTCCGCATTATTATTGCAAGAAGTGCCATTATACGGATTTCTATTCTGATGAAGTAAAAGCCTTTGCAGGAATGGCAGGATGTGACATGCCGGATAAGAACTGCCCTGTGTGCGGTGAGAAGCTGGTAAAAGACGGATTCGATATTCCTTTTGAAACATTCCTTGGATTCAAAGGAAACAAGGAGCCTGATATTGACCTTAACTTCTCCGGTGAATACCAGAGTAAGGCACATAAGTATACAGAAGTTATTTTTGGTTACGGACAGACCTTCCGTGCCGGTACAATCGGTACACTGGCTGATAAGACGGCGTTTGGTTATGTGAAGAATTATTATGAAGAACGTGGCAAACACAAGCGTACCAGTGAGATTAACCGTATCGTAGAAGGTTGCGTTGGGGTAAGACGTACCACTGGACAGCATCCGGGCGGTATCGTTGTACTTCCTGTAGGAGAAGAGATTAACTCCTTTACTCCGGTACAGCACCCGGCAAACGATATGACTACAGATACAGTCACAACGCATTTTGATTACCATTCCATCGACCACAACCTGTTGAAGCTTGATATTCTGGGACACGATGATCCGACCATGATTCGTATGTTGCAGGATTTAACAGGTATTGACCCTATTACCATTCCTCTGGATGATAAGGACGTTATGTCCCTTTTCCAGAATACATCTGCACTGGGAATTACCCCGGAGCAGATCGGAGGCTGTAAGCTGGGAGCGTTGGGCATTCCTGAGTTTGGTACAGATTTCGCGATGCAGATGTTAATTGATACGCAGCCCAGATACTTCTCAGATCTGGTCAGAATTGCCGGACTTTCCCACGGTACTGACGTATGGCTGGGCAATGCACAGGAATTGATCAAAAGTGGACAGGCAACGATTTCCACTGCCATCTGTACCCGTGATGATATTATGATCTATCTGATCAGCATGGGACTGGATTCTGAGGAATCCTTCAAGATCATGGAGGCAGTCCGCAAAGGAACTGTAGCGAAGCATAAATGTGCGAACTGGGATGAATGGAAAGCAGATATGAAAGCCCATGATGTACCGGACTGGTATATCTGGTCCTGCGAAAAGATTCAGTACATGTTCCCTAAGGCACATGCGGCAGCCTACGTTATGATGGCGTGGCGAATTGCCTATTGTAAGGTAAATTACCCGCTGGCATATTACTGCGCATATTTCAGTATCCGTGCATCAGCCTTCTCCTACGAAATCATGTGCCAGGGACAGAAGCATCTGGAAGAAACAATGGCAGATTACAGAAAACGCAGTGACACACTGACCAATAAGGAACAGGATGCACTCAAGGATATGCGAATTGTACAGGAAATGTATGCCCGTGGATTCGAATTTGAGAAGCTGGATATATTCAGAGCCCATTCCCGTAACTTCCAGATCGTAGATGGTAAAGTCATGCCGTCTTTGAGCAGTATTGATGGTCTGGGTGAGAAGGCAGCAGATGCCATCATGGAAGCTGCTAAGGATGGTCCATTCCTGTCAAAAGACGATTTCAGAAGCCGAACCAAGGTATCCAAGACCGTCATTGATATGATGAGTGACCTCGGACTGTTGGGAGACATACCGGAGTCTAATCAGATCAGTTTGTTTGACCTGGTGGGGTAGGAAAATAAAGTGTAATTAAACAATAGTAAAAAAACTGGGTGTAGTAATAATACATCCAGTTTTTTCGTCAATAACAGTACGACTTATTACATTTGAGGTACGAGTTTTTACATTTGGCTTGCCTTTGCCTATCAGCTTGTTATAATGCCATTTACAAGCGCTTGAATAAATGGACAAAGGAAAACATTAAATGACAAAGGAAAAAACAAAATTTACACCGGCGTTGGAGAAGGCGACCGGTGAGATAAAATACAACATGACCAATGATTATATGTTTCGTGCATTGTTTCAGCAGAATACAATCGCATTGAAGGGACTGTTAAGTTCATTACTGCATATGTCACCGGAAAATATCTTATCAGTGGAGATTATGAACCCAATCGTTATAGGAGAAACCATCAATGATAAGGAATTTCGACTGGATATTAAGGCAGTGCTGAATCATTATCAGCAGATCAATCTGGAGATGCAGGTGGTGAACCGCCATGACTGGCCGGAGCGTTCCATAGGATATCTGAGTCGTATGTATAACAGCCTGCAGAAAGGCGATCAGTATATCAATGTGAAACCGGCAATTCATGTTGGAATATTAAATTTCTCGCCCTTTGAGGGTGAACCGATTTTCTATTCCAGAAATGTGCTGATGGACATGAATAAACATCGGATATATAGTGACAAATTTCAGGTCAACGTGTTAGAATTGAAGCAGGTAGAGCTTGCAACAGAAGAAGATAAGGAATGGAATCTGGATTTCTGGGCAAAACTGTTCAAAGCCAGGACCTGGGAGGAGTTAAAGATGATTGCAAAAGACAATGAATATTTTACAGAAGCTTCCAATACATTGTACGATTTATACGCGGACTTCAATGTACGTGAGAGATGTAGAGATAGAGAGGATTACGAACTGGAACAGAGATATCTGCATGATACGATAGAACGATTGACTAAGGCACATGAGCAGGATCAAAGAAAAATCGAACAGCAAGGTGCTCAGATAGAACAGCTGACACGGGCGCTGAACAAAATGAGAACACAGTTTAAGGAAATGACAGAAGCAGTAAAGGATGCACAGCATTAACAGGCTATAATAAATATATAATTACAACAGAAAGGACCAATAATCATCATGAGAAAGAATTTTGGAGTAAAACCGTATACTTATCCACAGCCGGTATTTATCATTGCTACTTATGGAGAAGATGGAACACCGGATGCAATGAATGCAGCATGGGGAGGAATCAGTGAGGGTAATGAACTGTCAATGTGTCTGAGTGCAGGACATAAGACAGTAAAGAATATTCTTAAAAGAGGCGCTTTTACAGTGAGCATGGCAGATGCAGCGCATGTAGCAGCCTGCGATTATGTAGGAATTACATCAGCCAATGATGTAGCAGACAAATTTGCCAAAGCAGGATTCCATGCTGTGAAATCCGATTATGTGGATGCTCCGCTGATCGAAGAACTGGCAGTTGCAGTAGAGTGTAAATTAAAGAGCTATGATGAAGAGACTTGCAGAATGGTCGGAGAAATTGTGAATGTCAGTGTTGACGAAAGTGTTCTGGATGCAGAGGGCAAGGTTGACGTATCCAAGGCACAGCCGATTACTTTTGATCCTTTTAATAATACCTATGTAAAATTGGGCGAAATAGTAGGAAATGCTTTCAAGGATGGCGCAACGTTAAAATAATTAATCTAAGCTGGAAAAGAGAAATCCTCTTTATTGATTAAAATTCAGTAAAGAGGATTTTTTATATGAAGGAATTCTTTACAAGCCATGAAACGAGGTTTATTATAAAGCGTGAAATAAGAAGGGGATTTTATGAGTTATACGAAGAAGAAAATCATTATTCCATTTGCAATGTTTGCATTGGGAATGTGTATTCTGGTGAGCATTGTTTATGGCATGGAAAGTAGTCAGAAGAAGCAGAATATTACAAAAGCAGAATTGAATGCGATGACTTATGCGGAACGTATGAAAACTGACGTCATGGAGGGCATTGGTATTACAGATGCGTTGCAACAGATATTGATCAGTGAAAATGGCAGAATCGAACGATTTGACAAAGTTGCAGAAAATATGATGACGGATTTTATTCAAAGTATACAGATTGCGCCAGATGGTGTTGTAACAGAGATTTATCCACAAGAGGGCAATGAAGCTGGAAAAATTGATTTGATACATGATAAGGATCGAGGGAAAATATCATGTTATGCAAGAGACAACCATACATTGATTCTACAGGGACCATTTCAATTAAAACAGGGTGGCTATGGATTAGTAGTTAGAAATCCGGTGTATCTGGAGAATGAAAACGGACAGGAAAGCTTTTGGGGATTTACGATAGTAATTCTTCGAGTGCCGGATATCTTTGCTGATTCTGTCAAGGCACTTTCGGATTTTGGATACGAATATAAGCTTTCTAAAACGGCTACACCATGGGATTCAACCTATGAAGAGGTATACAGTTCAAGCGAAAAGATAGCTGGTGCAGTTGCCTATAGCTTTGAAATAGGTGGAGAGCAATGGAAACTTGAAGTAATGCCTAAAAGCGGATGGGAGAATAGTCAGTATCTGATATTTGTCATAGTCGGAGGAGTATTAATCATATTCCTTTTAACTGGATTGACAGTTGCTTTGCTGGTTCTTGCTGAACATCGAAATAATTTTAGAAAACTTGCAGTAACAGATAGCCTGACTGGTATATATAATCGACAGGGCTTTGATGAACAGGTGGATCGGTATATAAGACAGAATCCTGGAAAAAACTGTGTTGTTGCGCAACTTGATGTGGATGATTTCAAGTTCATTAATGACATGTATGGACATGATTCTGGTGATATAGCCTTACAGCATCTGGCACAAAGCATGCAGGATTTTTTCTGTCAAAATGCTGTACTTGGACGTAATGGAGGAGATGAGTTCTGCATTTTCCTTCCTGGTCAGTCTTGTGAAGATGTAAAGGAAGAAATGCTGCAGTTCACGAAGATACCGAGGGCATTTTCGTACAAAGGCGAGGCACATGAGTTTAGTATTTCACTTGGATATGCAGAATACCCGGCATTTGCACAAAATCGGGCACAACTGATGCGTTGTGCAGATGCTGCACTTTATGAGGTCAAGCTTCGGGGAAAGAATGGATGTATGGCTTATAGAGAAGGCTTTCGATTGGAAATACGTAAACAGTTTGGATTTGCTTTAAAGGATGTTTCGGAGAATCTACCGGGTGCATTTATTATTTACAAAGCAGATAAGACAAATGATGAGATCTTTTTTGCAAATCGGGAATTGATTCGATTGACTGGATGCAAGAATCTGGATGAGATGCTTGCATATACGAAGAAAAGCTTCCGCAATCTGGTTCAGACGGATGAACAGGATATGATTGAGAAAAGTATCTGGAAACAGATTGAAGAGGGGCATTCTAACGATTATATTTATTTTCATATGAAAAAAGCTGATGGAACGTTTCTTCCTGTACTTGATCACGGAAGAATTGTAGATAGCAGCAGATATGGAAAAGTTTTTTATGTGTTGATTTTGGATTTGAAATCATTATGGAGACATTATGGTGACTGGGGAGTGTTCTCCGGGGAGGAAAAGTAGTAGAAGTTGAGATTATGGAATAGCATCTATCTGTGAATGATATGATGCTATTTCTTTAATACACACAAATAAAAAATAGGAAGCCTTTAAATCAAGACTTCCTATCGTATCAAATAATGCGGAAGATGGGACTTGAACCCACACGCCATTGCTGGCACAAGATCCTTAGTCTTGCCTGTCTGCCAATTCCAGCACTTCCGCATGACAGCTATTTCTCTGAGGTTTTTATTCCTCATCGCCGCTGCAAGAGTTATATTATCACTATAGGGTTGATATGTCAACAGCTTTTTTAAAAAAAATTTCAAAAAATACAAATTATTATGTTTTTTGAAATTATTTAAAAAAATCGAAAAAAGTTGTTGACAGAAATGGGTGTTTCGTGTAGAATAATATTTGTTCGCAGGAGTGGTGGAATTGGCAGACGCGCAGGCTTCAGGTG